>DUOU01000028.1 GCA_012838685.1 Bacteroidota bacterium
ACATAATTCTTCGTTTAACGGTTAACAGAGAGGTTCACAGGAACAAAATGGCGCTGAAATCCGGCCTCTTTCGCGGAGACTCCCATAGCAAGCGCGATGGCTTGGGTAACATACATTACCGGCACTTCAACCTTTGTTTTCAGGTATGAGTTGATGGCCGGACGGCGCATATCTAGGTTAGAATGGCACATGGGACAGGCAACCACAATGGCTTTGGCTCCCCGGTTCGCCGCGTCGCGAACAATCTTGCCGGACAGTTCGCCCACGATTTCGGTTTTTGACATGCTAAAACCAGCGCCGCAACATTCGGTTTTGAACGACCAGTCGATGGGTTTGGCGCCCAGTTTCCGCATAATAGCGTCCATGTTCATCGGGTCCTCCCAACGGTCGGCCTTTACCACCTGGCTGGGGCGCACCAACAGGCATCCGTAATAACAGGCCACCTCTTCTTCTTCAAACGGTTTTTTGATCAACTCTTCGAGACGGGGAACGAAATATTTTTCGAGATACTGCAACACATTCAGAATTTTGAGGTTGTTTTTCAACGGCATTTGAAGTTTTTCAGTGATCCGAGATTTCAAATTTTCGTCTTCGTTCAGTTCGTGCTGGGTCATTGTCAATCTATTGAAACAGGCGGCACAGGGAACAACCAGTTCCTCTATCCCGTCGGATTCGGCCAGAGCAAGGTTCCGTGCCGGCAACGACACCGAAAGTTCCCTGTTCAGGTTATGCGCGGCAGTGGCGCCACAACAGCTCCAGTCGGGTATTTCGACAAGCTTGATACCTGCTTTTTTTGAAATGGCGAGAATCGATTCGTTGTACTCGCGCGAAGAACCTGTCAGCGAACAACCCGGATAAAATCCTATCTTCATGGTTTCCTTTGATTAAGCTGATTCTTAAATAAACGGGAAAAACCCTTTTTGTCTTTGATCTGTTTGGGTATCAGATGAAGTTTTCCCCTGCTGATCATCCCAGGAGCAAGCGTCATATCCTGCAAAAGAGTGCCAGACCGCAGAGAGCGTATCTTATAATCAATGGTCAGGAACAATTCACTTAACCGGCCATTCCGCTTGACGGTGTTGAGGAATGATTTGTGGAAGGCAACAATTTTACGTGCTTCCGGATGCACTTTTCCTTTGGCCAGTGAGAGTTGGCGCAGGTAGTCCATCACCTTGGGAATGTCGATCTCCATGGGGCAGCGCGAATAACAGGTTTCACAGGTTAAACACAGCCAGATGGTGTACGATCGGAGTATTTGATCCATCTCCTCATCGGTTCCCGACTGGATCATCCGCATGATAACACTTGGACGAAGATCCATTTTTTCAGCCACAGGACAACCCGCCGTACATTTTCCGCACTGGTAACATTCCCTGATGTTTACTCCGGTTCGCTCCTTTACCTCAACTAATCTGTTTTTTGTCTCCATAATTGAGTAAAAAAATTAAAATTCAGACGGCTCAACATCCATGGTATTTCTCGTTGTTGTTGGGTCGATATAGAAACGCGGATCGCCCATTTTCGGAATCATTCTTTTGTTGAACGCATAACGGGGCAAGTCCGCTTGAATCCGTACAAAGTTATAAAAATTATTCTCTTGGCATAAAATAGGGGATACATTCCAAATTTTCAGAAAAATCCCCATATGTCAACTTAAATTCAATATAATTCTCAAAAAAATGGACTTATCTTTGGATTTTAGTATGTATATGCCGAATTATGCATTTTTATAATTTTTGACAAAATAAGATAAAATATATGAATGATGCCGAATTAATACTGAATCCCAATGAGTTGGTTCAGTTTCTCAAAAAAATGCCCACCGAATTTACCAGTGCCGACATTGTTGCTTTTTGTATCGAAAAAAACATTGAAATGGTGAATTTCAGATATGTGGCTGAAGACGGCCGGCTGAAAACCTTGAATTTTTACATTACGTCACAATCGTACCTCGAAAGCATCCTCAACTTTGGCGAACGTGTCGATGGAAGCAGCCTGTTTTCGTTCATCGGATCTGGCAGCAGCGATTTATATGTGGTGCCGCGCTACAGTACAGCCTTCTTAAATCCTTTTGCCGAAGTAGCCACACTTGAGATATTTTGTTCGTTCTACAACAACGAAGGCAAACCGCTTGAAAGCGATCCAAGTTATATTTTGCGAAAAGCCAGCCATGTTTTTACCAACGAAACAGGCTGTGAGTTCAAAGCCCTGGGCGAACTTGAATATTATGTGATAGGAGAGAAAGAGAACTCGTATCCAAGTGTTGACCAAAAGGGATATCATGCTTGTGAACCCTTCGCTAAATATGAATTTATCAGAACCGAGGCCTTGCGAATACTCGCGAAAGCCGGTTGTCTCATCAAATATGGCCATTCCGAAGTAGGTTGTTTCTCGGACGAGGAATTTTATTACGAACAGCACGAAATTGAGTTTTTGCCTACACCCGCGATCCGGGCTGCCGAGCAGATAGTGCTCGCGAAATGGGTGTTGCGCATGTTGGGCTACAGGTACGGAGTTGTTATCAGCTATGCGCCCAAAATTACGGTCGGCAAAGCGGGTAGCGGCATGCATTTCCATATGATGGTTGAAAAGGATGGCGATAATATTACCTCGGAAGACGGAAAACTTAGCGCGATGTCGCGCAAAATGATAGCCGGCATACTTAGCTCGGCCGATGCCATTACAGCTTTTGGCAACACCATACCCACATCGTACTTGAGGCTTGTACCCCATCAGGAAGCGCCCACCAATATCTGCTGGGGAGATCGCAACCGCTCGGTAGTGGTGCGCGTTCCGCTGGGTTGGACAGATGCCGGTGATATGATAAAAGATGCCAATCCGCGGCAAAAAAGTGTCGCGAAAAAACAAAAGTCGAAGCAAACCTTCGAATACAGGGTGCCTGATGGTTCTGCCGATGTGTACCTTACACTGGCGGCCCTGATTGTGGCCAGCCTCAACGGGCCGAAAACATCCAGTGCGCTCGAAATCGCCGAAAAACTTTATGTTGATGTAAATATTTTCAAGCCCGAACATAAAGCCAAGCGCGAAACACTGGAGCAACTACCCGTTTCGTGTTGGGAATCGGCCGACGCATTGGAGACAAAACGAAAAATTTTTGAAAACTACGGAATATTCCCCGCCGGCCTTATCGACAATCAAATCCAAAAACTTAAAAAATTCGACGATAAAGGTTTAAGCGAAAAACTATATGGCAAAAACGACCAGATAAAACAACTGGTCGAAGAATTTCTGCATATAGGATAAGACGAACAAAAATTTCATTAAGATTGCCCGGTAGAGTGGTCAAGAGAGGCCGTTGCCCTCAACGGTTCGCGCCTTACTTTAAACAATTTGGAAGCATTTCTAAAAATCCCAGACATTTGTCATAATCCAACTCGTAATAATTAACTCCCAAATTTATTGTTTCATAGTATCTCACTTGGTTTGCTTTATAATATTCTTCTGATGGTATTTTCCAATAATCACGGCCTAATTTCTCCGAGATAAACCACTTTTCAATTAATCGCGCGGCCCTTCCGTTCCCATCTCGAAATGGATGGATATGCGCAAATTTTAAATGAACCAGTGATGCAAAATAAAAAACTTCTTTTTCGTTTAGGTCTGAAGAAAGCAACACTTCTATATCCTGGAAGTATATTTTCATTTCTTGCTCAACAAATTCAGGTTCAATTGCCATATAAGCCAATCCTGATTTACCAAAAACTCCAACTTGCTCAATCCTATATTTTCCTCTTTTGCTCTTAATCAGTAAGGTCTCTGAAAATATTTTATGACAAGTCATTAGATTCGTCTCATTCAGATTGTTTTTTTGGGCAAATTTGTATGCCTCAATCAAATCCTCAATTTCTTCTATCTCCTTCCCAACCTTGAATTTGTCTTTGTTCAGTTCATAGTTCATATAAGAGTTCAAATCAATACTGTTTCCCTCTATATTAGAAGAATAAACCGCAGATGATTTTGTCAAATAGTCAAAACTTTTTTTGTTTTCAGAAAAATCGAAATTTTGGATTAATCTTGGAATTTCATCTCCAATTGTCTGAACATAAGTATCGAAATATTTTCTTTCAGTTATTCTCATTCAATCA
>DUOU01000296.1 GCA_012838685.1 Bacteroidota bacterium
ATGCGATAATTGGAGATATTAACAAAATAATCTTATACGATAATAAACTATTCGCTAACGATGGATCTAGAATTATTGTATTTGACAATAAGGGAAAATATTTATTCAAAATTGAAAAATTAGGAAGGGGGCCCGGGGAATATACAGATATCACTGATTTAACTATTTCCAATAATATTGATCAGTCGAATGACAAAAAAATTGATTACGTATGATATATCCGGAAATTTTATCAAAGAATACCCCCTATATTATTGGGCTTCGAACATGTGTGTTTTATCGGACTCTCTTTTGGTTATTAATGCGGATTATGTAATAACTCCAGAAAATTAACACAAATTCCACGTTTTAAACATTAATTCATTTGAAGAGGTCTACAGTTACTATCCGATAAGTGAGGCCAAATCAAATTATATGAATATAACAGGACAGAACAATTTTTCTTATGTTAATAGGAACCCTGTTTTTAATGAATCAATGAACAATACAATATATGATATAACTGATTCCGCCTTGATTCCAAGAAACTTGTTGATTCTCGCGAATCACAATCCTCCTGAAAGCTTTTATGAACGTAATTATAACAATGTATTTGAACTAGTTCAAAATTTTGACAGAAACAGTTATGCTTCTGGAACTAACTTTTATCTAGAAGGAAAAGAATCTATCCTATTTTCTTTTACATATAATAAAGCTGTTTTGTTATGTTCATTCAATAAAGAATCAATGACTTATAACATTTTGGAAGGAATAAATATCACAACAAAAGAAAGTGAAACATACAATTTTAAAGCTGAAGAAATACTCTTAAGCCCTCAAATAAATGGAACGATAGTATCAAGTGTTTTCATGAATGACGATCCTTCGGATAATAGCAATCCTGTTGTTATAATTATGGATATTAAGTAGAATTTCTTAGCGGACCGGAAAAACGCGACCAACGGCCGCTCCCCTTTTCCTCATCACCCACAACGGCCACTGTTAATCGCGCCTTGATACAGGAACAGGGCAGACTGCAATAAAACTGAAAACCCGTCAACTTATATCATACACGAATATCTTATCCGCATGTCTTATATATAGCCGTTTATCGCATACCACGGGATGGGCCCAATACATGCCTTTTCCCCCTGACGGCAACTTGAATTCTCCGGCTACCTCATATTTTTCGGGCGTTGCCCTGACAAGCCTCATTGTTCCTTTCTGGTCAAGTGTATAGAGCATACCGTCAGCAAAAGTAATGCATCCTTCATCATTGCCCACTCTCCATTTCTGATCGCCTGTCATGAAGTCGAGACAAAACCATCCCCTTGCTCTACTCCCTGAACCATAGAGATATCCGTCATGAAAAATAATACCTCCATGATGATTGTCCATCAGAGATGACTGCCATACTTTTTCGGGCTTGATCTCTTTTCCCGACACGTTCAATTTGTAAAGCATGCTGCCCAATCCGTAACCGCTCGAGATAAACACATGACCATTATGGAAGACAGCATCCGAAATATTACACCGCTGCTGGTTGACAACATCAACTTTCCACAGTAGTTCCCCTGTTTTTGAGTCCGCTCCATAATAACATATTGAGCTCCCTCCTATCACGTGATGATAACCCCCATGATCAACCACAACAGGTGATGTGTATCCTTCAACGCCGGGAATATCTGTTGTGGCCCAGATAAGTTTACCGGTATTTTTATCGAGACAAACCTGATGTCCTTTTTTCCCGACAGGTCTGACATATAGATTATTACCTTCTATCATTACCGATTCGGAATAACCATATTCAGTAGGCTGCGCATCATATTCCCGGGCCAGGTCAACCTGCCATTTCAACTCGCCTGTTCCTGCTTCAAGCGCGATCAGCAGGCCCATCTCACCAAGAAAATAGACAACACCGTTATCGTATGTCGGAGTGCTTCTAGGGCCAATATATGAACTTGCCCACGAGGCGGTAGTTGACCACTTTCCTCCTGAAGGTCTTTTCCATATAAGCTTGCCTTGAAGATCAAACGCGCATACAAATGGCATATCGTTTTCCATTCCGGCAGTAAATAAAAGCCCGTCGGCAATCGTAACAGAACTGAAACCCTCTCCGAGTCCCTCCATCGTTAAAATAAGTTCAGGGCCGTTAGCGGGCCATTCCCGCGCCAGTCCCGTCTCTTTTGATTTATTTGTGCGGTCCGGACCATGGAAACATGGCCACTCAAATTTGGTCTGGGCAGATGCTTCGCATCCCGCAAAAACAGATAAAATGGGGATAACTATCGCAAAAATTATTTTTCTTGTTCTCATATTCATGATTTCTCAAATAATTAATATTCGCCTGGGTCACGAAATTACAAATTAAAAACAATTGTACAACCTGTTTCCGGAATGCCATATATAGTGATCCTTATATTGGATCATCATTATTCTGTTCATTAAAATAGCAGTATGCTTTATAAGTTGTCGCGGGGCAATG
>DUOU01000317.1 GCA_012838685.1 Bacteroidota bacterium
CACAACCTGGACGACAATCGCGAACCCGTTCCTTCCGGGCCCATCACCGTGGAGCAAGCCGAGGAGATGTTCCGGCGCGATTTCTACGCCGCGAAGATCGCCTGCATGAGGGTAGTTCCTAACTTTTCGACCCTGGATGACGTGCGGCGCGCCGCCCTGGTCGACATGGCCTTCAACCTCGGAGAGGCTGGCCTGTCGACGTTCAGGAAGTTCCTGGGGGCCATTGCGGTGCGGGACTGGGTTGAGGCCGGCAGGCAGATGCTAAACAGCCGCTGGGCTGGCCAAGTGGGCGTCAGGGCCACCAGGCTGGTGTTCATGGTTTTGACGGGAGAATGGGAATGATCGGACACATCGCAGAGCGTTTTGTAATTCATTTCTTCTCGGCGGGCACCCTGATCGTCGCGGTCAGCTTTGCCCTCCGCTACTGGCTGCGGCGCAACGCCAAGGTGAAGCGCTGGGTGGCGCCAGAGCGGGAGCGCCTGCTCGTGGTTTCGTGCTTCATTGTTTCCGGTATCGCTGCATGGCGGGAGCCGTTCGATGTCGCGGCCGGCGGCAGTGTGGTCAAAAGCGTCTTTGATTTTATCTCCTGGTACTCGGGTTCTGCGGTCAGCGCGTGGGCCCTGTACCGCTGGTGGAAGGAGTAGGCAATGGGATGGGGATCAGCACTTAAATCAGTTGTGCTTCGTGTGGCGCCCACCATCGGGACCGCTCTTGGAGGGCCTGTGGGCGGCATGGCATCGAAGTTCCTGGCCGAGCAACTCCTGGGAAAGCCTGACGCGACAGAGGCAGAGATAGAGGAATTCATCCTCGGCGCCTCGCCCGAGCAGATGCTCGAACTCAAAAAGCTCGACCAGGCCTTCGAGGCCCAGATGCGCGCTCTCGACATCGATGTTGTCCGCATCGAGATGGAGGACCGCAAAAGCGCCAGGGGCCTGTTCGCGACCAACATCTGGCCGCAGGTGATCCTGACGACCATCTTTACTGCCGGCTACTTTGTCGCGCTGATCATGCTGCTGCGCGGCACGGTGGCGATCCCGGAGGAAACCCAGAGTGTAGTGAATGTCGTCGTCGGGGTGCTGACGGCCGGCATGAGCACGATCCTGGCCTTCTGGTTTGGCTCCTCTCTGGGCTCGATGCAAAAGTCGCGCGACCTGGTCGAGGTGACGAGGAAATAGCAATGGGTTGCATGATCCAGTGGCACTGCGATCACTGCGGCACGATGCGGATCGGTAGGGATCTCCGAGAGCATGGGGACCCCTACCAGTTCGCCTGCACCGTCGTGCGTCACGGCAGGACCATCGTGGCGCACGGCGGGGTTTCCTCTGAGCGCATCGATTTCGCCGGAGAGCGGAGGTCGATAGTCAGGGAGCTACTGCGCCCCCTTGGAATCAAGCGCGTCCGTTGGTCAAGACTGCGCGACGGAAAGGAACTATGGCGGGAGTTCCCCGTATGAAATTGCCTAGTCCCGAGGAAGCCGCCGCGCTCGCAGACTCCATAGACCGTGAGCGCCGGGAGGCGGATCTCAAGGCGCAAGCGGCAACGTACCGGCGCAAGTACGAATCGCTCCTGACCGATCTCAACGTTGATGCGCGGTATCAGCGATTCATCGGCAGGATTTCGGAATGCGAGATTGACCCGCCCAAGTGGCTGGCCCCCGCCAAGCTCGCCAAACGCCACGTTGCGATTCCGACAGCCCTACTCTCTGACGCCCACTTCGATGAGATCGTCGACCCCCGCCAGGTACTAGGGGTGAACGGCTACAACCGGGAGATCGCCACGAAGCGGCTTCGGAATTTCTTCGCCAATACCATCAAGATCGGGGACTCGTTTGTAACCGGCATCAACTATCCCGGCTTCGTCCTCGCCGTTGCGGGAGATCTTTTCAGCGGCGACATTCACGACGAATTGCGGGAGACGAACGAGGACGTGCTGTACGCCTCCATCCTCTACTGGCTCGGGCCGATGTCGGCTGGGATCAAGATGTTGGCTGAGAGGTACGGCA
>DUOU01000297.1 GCA_012838685.1 Bacteroidota bacterium
AGGCTTCTTGTGAAACAGGGTCTCCAGGGCCCTCTCTACCGGGAACTGATGACAGTGGTCAGAGAAAACAATATCTCTTACCAGACGGTCCCACTGGAGAGGATAGAAATTGTCACCCGCAAAAATCATCAGGGCGTTTTGGCATGGCTATCGTTGATAGAGTACCAAAAAATAGAAAACCTCCTGCCAATGATATATGAATCGGGACAGGATCCCCTGATACTGGTACTCGATGGGGTTTCGGATGTCAGAAACTTCGGAGCTATAGTAAGATCAGCTGAATGTCTTGGTGCCGACGCCATTGTAATACCTGAAAAGGGGTCGGCACGCATCACGGCCGATGCGGTAAAAACTTCCGCGGGAGCCCTGCATACATTCCCTGTTTGTCGCGAAAAATCGATCACCAAGACTGTGGATTTTCTAAAAAAATCCGGGCTGAAGATTGTTGCGGCGGCTGAACGGGGAGCGAGTGATATAGCCGACACCGGACTTACCGGTCCCCTAGCGCTCATAATAGGTTCGGAAGACAAGGGAATCAGCCGGGAACTGATGGCGATAACGGACGAATCGGTTAAAATACCTATGCGGGGAGAGATAGGCTCACTGAATGTATCCGTTGCCACCGGAATCATGATTTATGAGATAACCCGCCAACGGGGAACCAGATAACCCAAAAATATATAGGTATGAAAAAAATATTGGTACTGCCGCTCCTGCTGATCGCCTTAAACCTCAGTGGACAGGTAAAATTCGACGATTATTTCACCGATAAGGTATTGAGATTCGACTTTATGTTCGCCGGGAATAGCGACAACACATCGGTATTTCCCATGGAGATGAAGGAGGAGGCATATTATGCCGGATCAAGGACCCAACTGGTAGATCCATTCGGATATGGTAACTTCAAATATGAACTATATGACGCCAATAGCGGAACCTTGCTGTTCTCCAAGGGATTCTGCACCCTTTTCCAGGAGTGGCAGACTACCGCGGAGGCGAAACAGATGAACCGCTCCTTTTATGAAGTGGTTACCATGCCCTTCCCGAAAGAGAAAGCAAGATTTGTTATCAGCGAAAGGAAGAGAAACGGGAAACTGGAGAATATATACGAGACAGAGATAGACCCCGATAGTTATTTTATTATCAGAGAACAACCTGTTGACGCCCGCTTCAGTAGAATCATAGGTGACGGCGACCCGGCAAATTCAGTCGATATCGTCTTCATAGCTGAAGGCTACACCGCGACTGAAATGGAAAAATTCAGGTTGGATGTCAAAACCATGGCGGATATTTTACTGGACACCGACCCGTTCAACAGTTACAGCGACAAAATCAATATCTGGGCCGTTGAGGCCGTTTCACAGGAATCAGGCACCGACATACCTGGAAAAAACATATTCAAAAACACAGCCTTAAACTCTACTTTTTATACATTCGACATAGAGAGATACCTGACCACTATCGATATAAAATCTGTAAACGACTTCGCGGGGAACGTTCCTCACGACAATATAGTGATCTTGGTGAACACCGATAAGTATGGAGGCGGGGGCGTATATAATTACTACAGCATCACGGCGGCCGACAATGAGTATTCAAAAAGGGTGTTCGTGCATGAACTGGGACATAGCTTGGTAGGATTGGCCGATGAATACTACACCTCCGAGGTGGCGTATGAAGATTTTTATCCGTTCGACGTTGAGCCCTGGGAACCGAACATAACCACGATGGTTGACTTCGACGCCAAGTGGAAAGATCTGCTTGACCCCAAAACACCCGTACCTACCCCCGCGACCAACAGATATATAAACACACTTGGTGTATTCGAAGGCGGAGGTTATTCGGCGAAAGGTATCTACAGGCCCAAACAGGACTGTACCATGAAAAGCAATACCGACGAAGGCTTCTGTGATGCCTGTAAGAGAGCCATTATCAGGATGATAGAATATTACACCAACTAAATCATATCAAACAGTTGCCGGGCGGTTTCAAGAGGTATCTCCCTCCTGCCCAGCCATGCGGCAACCCCAGCGTCCGGAAATCCGTTCCTCGAAACCAGATCGGCATACTCCGCGGCGCTTTCATAAGTTACAAAAGTGCCTACCAGGTAGACAATTTCGCCGTTTTCCATGGTAAATATATCCATCCCCCTGTTTCCGGCTATCCGCTTCATCATATTCAACTGATCCTCTTTAACCGGCTGTTTTGTCCTCAACAATACCACCCTATAAGATAAAACCGGGGGAACAGTGTCCGCAACAACATCCCGCACACCGACATCGGTATAGGCAAAAGGAACGGATTCCCACTCCTTCTCCAGTGAGGCGGCCCGCTCTGTGGAGATCGAATTGCCCGATAATAAGGCGATAATAAAAGCATCGGTAAAACCGGCCTTTTTAACCTCCACCAAAGCGGAATTGGCATCGGCTCGCTTACGGAACAACCCTACATAATATTTTGTGGATGTGGCCGACGCCTCCCTCAAACCGTACACCGGGGAGAGCCCCTTGAACGTTGACTGGGTGGCCGGGTTCCTCAAAATAGCCACTTGTATCCTATAAACAAGTCCCCGCGGCAGTTCGGGATTGATGATGATCTCCTCCCTGGATGTGGCCAGTTTTTTGTCCACCTCAAACATGGATGTTACCCCGGGCAGGGCCTTAACCGATTGGGCAACAATATTGCCAATGGCCGCACCTGTTTCTTCCGGCAGTTTTATGGTATCCTGGGGCATCATTTGAATGTCGGAGACAGTGGTTGAGTCCGGTCGTTGCGTTTCAACCGCCTTTTGTGGCGGAG
>DUOU01000029.1 GCA_012838685.1 Bacteroidota bacterium
ATTTCAACCTTTTTACCTCATTACGTCTCATCCTGACAACTCCTGAACGCACCTTTGGAGGAGGGGTAAAAAGATTCGCCTCAACAGTAAACAGGTATTCCGTGGAATAGAAAGCCTGCAACAAAACACTTGATATCCCATAAATCCTGGAACCGGGAACGGCACAAATCCTTTCGGCGACCTCCTTCTGAAACATGCCACAAAGTTCAACTACTTTTTCCTTATACTCCAGGCACCTGAAAAGTATCTGTGACGAAATATTGTATGGAAAATTGCCAACAATAGCCATTTTCCCCGAAAAATGTTGGTTCAAATCCATCGATAGAAAATCGCCGCGAATTATACCCCTCATTTCCGGATACTTTTTCTTGATATAAGCAAAAGACTCGTAATCAATCTCTATAACCTTAAAGTCCTCAAAACCCCTTTTGATCAAATAGTCTGTCAGTACCCCCATACCCGGACCAATTTCCAGAACCGACGAATAACCCTCCCCGGTAAGAGTAGCGGATATCGCCTCCGCCGTCTTGTTATCGTTAAGGAAATGTTGCCCCAGGCTTTTCTTTGGTCTGACATTTTTCATACTGAATCTTTGGTGTTTGTTCAGTCTCTTTGGAAATTTTCGCGGCCAATTGTCATCTTTCTCGCGCCGCATAGTTTAATATCCGCTTAAATAACTTCTGTTCCTGAATTTTTTTATGAACCTGATCTTGTACTTATCAATGTACTTGATAAGCCTGAAAAGCAGATTATAATAGAGGACAACGAACAAAAAAGCGGTCATCAGCCACAAAACAATCAGATTAAACCATACAGTATCTATCTCAAGAAAGGCTAACCTCTTATATGGCGCAAAAAAATGGCTCCTTCCGTTTTTGGAGGTTGGGAACATAAATATGGGAGTAGCTTTTTGTATCAGCTTATCTTCCGCCTCATATATACGGGAGACCGACAGTCTGTTCAAAACTATAGATGCCAACTGCTCGTTGTGATGATTCGCTTTCAACTCCACCAATTTTTCGTTTCCCATCGATGCCACCAAATCATTGTAAACAGATTCCCTTTGCGCGATATATCGTTTCTCTTCTTGTCTGAAATGGCTTTTCAGGGTACCCAGATACTCTTTTGTCAATTTCGCCGTTAAGGAGTCGAAGGACTCATAATTAAGATTCCCGAACCAATTGCCTGTCTCTATTGCCGAGAGTGACGCGAGCTCGGGAATGTGGTAATTTAACTTCGCGAGGTTGCTGTTCACATTGTCAGAGTATTCGAGTTGTTTTCCCGCATAGAGACATTCATCGACAAAAACCTCGAGTGTGGGAATAAGAAAAGAGGCGTACCAGTCATTTTGACTGGCTCCCATTTCATCTTCAAAAAACGGTTTTTCATACTTATTGTCCCTGAACTGTCCTACACTTAAAGCTTCGTACGACCAACGGAGTGGCATAATGTCGCCCACGATCGGAACATATTCCATTTTTGAAACCGATCTGTGAAGCTCATCAAACCTTATCATTGCTCCTCCCAGCAACAGTTGGGGGACAAGAATAAATGGTATTAAAATATAGATGCTCACAGCCGATTTCATTCCGGATGAAATGTTCAGCCCAATAAGATTTCCGCAACATGCGGTAGTAAACATCACAAGCCAGTGAAGCAAAATAGTTCCTCTTACCCCCAAAAGCAAATTGGCTACCAATACGAACGAAAGAGACTGTATGGCTGAAAACAAAAAAAGATAATTCAATTTTGAAACGAGATAGCTGAACCTGCTTATATTAAGAAACTTCTCTCTTTCCAAGACTTTTCTGTCACGAAATATCTCCTCAGCGCTTAACGTCAATCCGATAAACATCGCGACCACAACCGACATAAATAAAAACACCGGATAGTTCTTATTGGTAGAAAACTGGTATACACCATTTTCATGGTACATTGATATATAACCCAATATCAAGGCCAGTAGTGGCGCCTCCAGGAGGTTAATGGTCATATATTGTTTATCGGCCAGTTTTCTGGTGAGATTTCTTTTGATGAAAGTCCGTATCTGATTTTTTCTCGATGGCACATTGAAATTGCTTTTTGGAACCTCAATAACAGGGGGAGGCCCATCCAAAACAGGCATCATTTTCTTTCTGTACCTATTGTGCCACTCTTCGGGACTTACCTGGCGTTCTTTTTGGGGCATCCCATTTTCGTCGATTACTTTTACCTCAACAATCTGCAAGAGCTGGTCTGTCTCTATATTGCCACAGTTGGGACATTCACTCTCAGCGGCATTGGCCTGGGACGTCTCCGTCTTAAAATAGACCAGAGCCTCAACGGGATCACCATCATAAATCATATATCCCCCCTTATCCAGTAGCCACAGTTTGTCGAACATTTTCAAAATGTCGGACGATGGTTGGTGGATGATGGCGAAAACAAGCTTTCCGTCCAAAGCCTGTTCTTTTAAGAGGTTCATAACGTTCTGGGAGTCGAATGACGACAATCCTGATGTTGGCTCATCGACAAACAGCACACGAGGTTCTCTCATAAGTTCCAGTCCTATGTTCAGTCTTTTTCTCTGTCCGCCGCTAACTTTTTTGTTAAGCAAATCGCCTACCTGGAGATCTTTTATCTCATATAGGTCAAGGTCTTTGAGTACTTTGTCAACACTCTCCCGCAACTGTTCTTCAGTATAATTTCCGAAACAGAGTCGCGCATTGAAATATAAATTCTGATATACTGTCAGCTCTTCAATCAACATATCATCCTGCGGAACATATCCTATCAACCCTTTTATTTCTCCACCTTCGGCATGGATATCATATCCGTTTATATAAATAGCCCCTTTTGTGGGTTTAATTTTCCCGTGCAGCAGATTAAGCATCGTGGTTTTACCAACCCCACTTCCACCCATGATGGCGATCATACAGCCAGATTCGACCCTGAAGTTGTAATCCTGCACTCCATTCTTGGAGTTTTTGAAATGATACTCCAGATTATGTCCCTCAAAAACAACCTTATCGGTAATCTCTTTCAGAGCGAACTGCTTGAAAATTTTGGAATAATAGATCGGCTCTATACCCAGACCCTTGATGTTCACGCCTCTCTCAAGAAGATAAGGACTGAAGGCAACAATATCCCTGCCTTTGAAATAAAGCGTGAGAGAACCGTGGTAGACAAACAAAAGAGCTCCGGTGCTTTCAAAATATAGAACAACTATATAACCTTTAAGCCCTTTGATTGTCATATGTCTCCATAAACCATAGTTCTTAAACTCCTCGCCAATATTGTAATCGTCATCTTTCTTTTCACCCTCTATGATGAGGAGCGCATCAGCCGATATCTCATCAAGAGACCTGCCCATCATAAAGGCGTAGGCATTGTCGTACTCTTTTTTGGGAATATTGAATGTTTTGGCGACTATGTCAACTATTATCTTCTCCTGATAATTTATGTCTCCGTCCTCAAAAGCAAACGCCAACAGTTGAAGGAACACGTTCATCCTCTCCTCCAAAAAGAGTCCTTTCTTGATTTGTCGGCATGTATTGGTTATCTGGAAAGATATCAGGGAATTTTCATCCGCCAATTCCGAACTATCAAGATTTTTTAGTTCCCGCGCATAAAAGTCGAGGTTGTTTTCAAAAAGGGCGTAATACTCCTCTTCCAGTTCACGGTTAAGGTACCTCCTGAGATAACTTCTGAGTATTTTTTTTCCTCTCGAGGTAATACCAACAGGATTGACCGTCGATATAATCGCAAAAATATGGATCAAAGCCAGAAGAACCGATTCCCTCATATCTTTCTAAAAAAAAGAGACTGCCAGAAACAAGAATCCTGACAGTCTCAAATATGTTATAGTGAAACTTACTGTACTATCTGTTCGCGAACATCTTCAATAGCAAGCGTGATGTCCTTGATATCCTGTTCAGTCAAACTTGTTCCCAATCCAGCGTAAACAGCTTTGATTGGTTCTACTTTTCGTAAAAAATCGGCCATTATCGGATCACTTGAATAGGGCTGTGACAACTCGATCAGAACTTCAAACGAATTTTTTTGTTCCAGGAGGTTCTTTGAAATTCCGGGCAATTGGTGGGTCAACTCGGAAACGTGGGTTGTAAGGTACATGCCCTCGACCCATGCTCCACCTACAACAAGCAAAGCGAGTACTTGCTGGTCATTGTCGGATAAAAACGCATATGTTTCGTCAAAAGCGGTTGTCAATATTGACACCAACTCATCTTTATTGTCATAATTATCCTTGATCCTGTCATATAATGTTTCATCATAAATCTGCGACATGTTCAACTCACCGGCCAAGTTCCTTATAACATCAAGATAATTGATAACCTCTTGCTGCATGTTGTAAAGAGTAGCGTAACTCAGATCCCCGCCATATACACCAAGATTCAATGCCCTTGAAGAGCTGCTTATATATTTGGATGCGTTGTCGGTTGGATTGGAGACACCTATAATATAGCCTATCTCATAGTCGGTTAGCATACTAACTACCTCTGCGGAAGAAGGTAGTGGATAAACGTTGGCCGCTATCTCACCTTGAACTATCTGTACCTGTTCCATCTCTATCTGTTTTTGTCCTTCTCTAGAAGCTCTGTTTTTGCAGGAAGTTACGCCAAGAAAAGCAACAAACAACGCTGGAACTAAAACTAATGCTATCGTTTTTTTCATGTCAAAATAGGGTTTATAAAATTTGCAAAAAAATCGGTGGTAAAAGTACAAATTATTTTCTTATGTAAGGGGTTTCATCTGTTTAATTTGCAAAAATTAAATCTACTATGTGTCTATTTTAAGATTCAGCCAATAAAATTGATGCTTACTGGCAGGTTATCGCTTCTTTTTTGTAACTTTGCGGCCTTGAATAAATCATCATTAATGGGGTGGAATTTTGATGAGCCGGTCAGCAGAAAAGGCACCAGTTGCTTAAAGTACGATCTTGCTGCCGAGGTGTTCGGTAAAGAGGATATTATTCCGCTGTGGGTAGCCGACATGGACTTTAAAACTCCCGATTTTATTCTGGATAAATTTCGGGAACGGATAGAGCACGGAGTATTCGGTTATACCTACAGAGACGACGAATATTACCAGTCGATTATCGATTGGATGGAGAGACGTCATCAATGGAAAATAAAAAAAGAGTGGATATTATTCACTCCGGGTGTTGTATCGGCCTTGAACTTCGCCATACTGACTTTTACCGGGCCAGGTGACTCCATAATTGTACAAACCCCCGTATATCCTCCCGTTTTTTCATCGGTTTCAGCTCATAACCGAAATTTGATCATAAACCAACTAACCAACGACAATGGTAGATGGAAAATGGATATAGATTCATTCGAAGCCAGTATTACCGGCAATACAAAGATGTTTATCCTAACAAGTCCCCATAATCCGGTAGGAAGAGTATGGAGCAAGGAAGAGTTGGGCAGGATAGCCGACATATGCCTCAAAAACAATATACTGATCCTTTCTGATGATATACATTGCGACCTTTTGCTTCCGGGAAACAGACATACTCCCATAGCTACCCTGGGCGATGAGATAGCCGACCTGTCCATTACCTGCACAGCGCCAAGCAAAACATTCAATGTGGCCGGTTTATCAACATCGGCCATAATCATTCCCAATGGGGAAATCAGAAAAAAATTCAAGGACATGGCAAAAAACCTACATGTTTCCAACGGCAACCTTTTCGGTTCCATTGCCCTCACCGAAGCTTTTACAAATGGCGACGAATGGTTGGACGCATTAATGGATTATATTGCCGACAATATGAAGTTTGTATCCGATTTCCTCGCTGATAGGATACCCGAGATCGTTCCATCCAGTTTAGAGGCCACCTTTTTGATGTGGCTGGACTGCAGGAGCCTGAATTTATCGGATGAGGGCCTGAAAACACTTTTTGTGGACAAGGCTGGTGTTGGCATGAACATGGGATCGAATTTCGGTAGAGGTGGGGAGGGATTTATGAGAATGAATATTGGCACACAAAGAGCTGTCATTGAGAAAGCATTGACAAGGATTGAAAAGGCAGTCGCATCACTTGGAAAATAAAAAACAAAGATGGAAAAAAGAGTAAAAATAAAATTGACCCTTGAAGATGGAACGGAATTTTTTGGCGAATCCTTCGGTTCCCAGGTAGCAAAGGCTGGCGAGGTGGTTTTTAACACAGCGATGACAGGATATCCCGAAAGCCTGACCGATCCTTCTTATAGAGGCCAGATTCTCTGCTTAACATATCCCCTGGTAGGCAACTGCGGTGCTCCAAGCAAACATGAGGAAAATGAGATATTTAAGTTTTATGGGTCATCATCCATACATATTGCCGGCCTGATAGTATCTGACTACTCTTTTGAATATAGCCACTGGAACGCTGGAGAGAGTCTTGATAGTTGGTTGAAACGGAACAATGTGCCCGGAGTTTTTGGTATTGACACCAGGGCACTGACCAAGATAATAAGAGAAAAAGGATCAATGTTGGGCAAATTGGAGCCTGAAGGGGAAACAGTGGAATTTTATGATCCCAACAAGGTAAATCTTGTTGCCGAGGTGAGCACTTCCGAGAAAAAGATTTACGGAAAGGGAAAGTTTAAGATATTGTTGATTGATTGTGGCGTGAAGTTCAGTGTCATCCGGGAACTGCTCAAACGCGATACAACAATAATCAGGGTTCCGTGGGATTATGATTTCTCAAAAGAGGATTATGACGGCCTGTTTATCTCTAACGGCCCGGGAGATCCTAAAATGTGCGGCATTACCATTGAAAACATCAGAAAAGCCTTTGAATCGGACAGACCAATATTTGGCATATGCCTTGGCAACCAGTTGATGGGATTGGCTTCCGGCGCGGATACCTATAAACTCAAGTATGGCCATAGAAGCCATAACCAGCCGGTAATCCTGGCAGGAACAAATAAAGCGTACATCACATCACAGAACCATGGCTTCACAGTCGACAATAAAACCCTGAAAACCGATTGGGAACCATTTTTCGTCAATATTAACGACAACACTAATGAGGGGATGCGGCATAAAACAAAACCATTCTTCTCAACGCAATTCCACCCGGGAGCTTCCGGCGGTCCAACCGATACCGATTATCTTTTTGATCAGTTTATAGACAATATCATAGCCAGGGGTTAATGTGGGTGTTTCTGGCCATTGGTTCCGCATTTTTTCTGGGTATTTATGATATTGCCAAGAAGAGATCGCTTGAGAACAACAATGTGCTGATGGTTTTGGGCATCAACACCCTCATCTGCTCGTTGATTTTTATCCCATTTATCCTGTTTTCGTTGTTTGGAACCATTCCCCCGGGAAGTCTGTTTTTCGTTCCAACCGGTTCCGGTAAAGAACATGTTTTGATTTTCCTTAAAGCTGTTCTGGTACTCTCTTCCTGGATACTCTCATATTATGGACTTAAGCATATTCCAATAACCATAGCGGGTCCAATTAACGCGACCAGACCGGTTATTGTTCTTATAGGAGCGCTCACTGTTTTCGGTGAAAAGCTCAACACTTATCAGTGGATTGGAATAGTAATCGGACTTTTATCTTTTTTTATGCTAAGTCTGACCGGACGGAAAGAGGGTATTAATTTCTATAAAGACAAATGGATATTCTGCTGTGTTGGAGGAACCTTCCTAGGGGCATTGAGTGGGTTATACGACAAAAAACTGTTGATGGATATGGCGCCAATGTTTGTCCAAAGCTGGTTCCTTGTTTATCAGTGCGCCATGATGTTCATAATAATCAAAATCATGGACAAGGGATCCAAAATAGGGAAAACCCCTTTCAAATGGCATTGGGACATAATCGCGATAGCCGTTTCATTGTGTATAGCCGATTTTCTCTATTTTTATTCCCTATCTATTGATGGTTCCATGATTTCCATTGTATCCATGCTAAGAAGATCAAGTGTTGTTGTTTCGTTTATTTATGGGGCTTTGTTTCTGAAAGAGAAGAATATAAAGTCAAAGGCTATTGATCTGGGACTTGTTCTTATAGGTCTTTTGTTCCTGGTTTTGGGCAGTTTGTAACGGTAATTCACTATTTTGCGGGAAAGATGGAAGAGATTACGAAACAGTTTTTTAAGTTGCGGGATCCGCGATACGGCGATTTCATCGCGAAACTAATCCCAAATATCGATAAAGAGAATATCATAGGGGTCAGATCCCCGGCAATGAAAAAATTCTCGAAACAATTCGCCAAATCGGATGAGCGATGGCTGTTCATACAGAGGCTGCCGCATAAATATCTCGAGGAAAACTTTCTCCATGCGGCTGTTATTCCATCTGTAAGCGAAGACATTGAACAGTTGCTCGAAAATATTGAAAAATTTCTTCCTTTCGTCGATAATTGGGCAGTTTGCGATACATTGGCCCCAAAGGTTTTCAAAAATCACCCCGCTGAAATATATTCAAGAGCCATTAAATGGTTGAATAGCGACCATCCCTATACCGTGAGGTTTGGTCTGGTAACATTGTTGACTTTTTTTCTTGACGACTATTTTTTAGCCGATACAAACAAAATTGTCGCTTCGATAGAAACCGGGGAGTATTATGTAAACATGGCTATCGCATGGTATTTCAGCTACGCCCTGATAAAACAGTACGATGCCACCCTGCCCCTCTTCCTGGATAATTCCATAAAGAACAGATGGGTACACAACAAGTCGATACAAAAAGCGGTGGAAAGTCGCAGGATAAGCAACGAAAGAAAAGAGCAGCTCAAATCATTGCGGAGAAAAGTTAAATGAAATAGCCATATCTATATTATTGGGCAAGAGAATTGACCGACAATATTTTCTCCGCGATCTCGTAAGCCGTTCTACCCTTAAAACCGCTCATCCGCTCCTTGAAAAGAGTCGCGATCTTCGCGTTGCAAAGGTTACCGATACTTCCATCATGCGAATATTCGTCCAACGATGTTTTTCGAAACGGTTTTCCCATCTTTACCATATTGGCGACCTCCTTATATGCGTCTCTGAATGGCATCCCGGCTTTTGCCAGGCGATTTGCCTCTTCAGTACTGAAAATGGGGTTATAAAGGGCACTATCCATAATATCGTCCCTGACAATTATATTATCAAGCATAATATTCAGTATTGAAACAGTCTCCTGAATATCATTGAAAGCATTGAAAATCATCTGTTTCAATAACTGAAGTTCACGATTGTAACCTGAAGGCAGGTTGGAAACAAGCATCGCGATCTGTCCGGGCAAGGTCTGTATAACGTTCATTTTGCCCCTCATTATCTCGAAGACGTCAGGGTTTCTCTTTTGAGGCATTATGCTCGATCCGGTAATATATTCGTCAGGGAAATTTATGAACCTGTATTCAGCGCTCATGAACAGACAACTATCCATGGCGAATCTTCCGAGTGTCTGCGCCAGCGAAGCCAGTGCCGAGGCAATGGACATCTCGATTTTGCCGCGACTCAAGCTCGCGTAAGCCGAATTATATAATAGGTCATCGAATTCCAAAAGTTCCGTTGTTATCTTCCTGTCAATCGGTAGCGTTGACCCGTATCCGGCAGCTGTCCCCAGAGGGTTACGGTTATTCATTGCCCTAGCCGAGGAGAGAGTCAACAGATCATCTGTCAAAGCCTCGGCGTACGACCCGAACCACATCCCAAAAGAAGATACCATCGCGGGCTGCATATGGGTGTAACCGGGAATCAACAGATTCTTGTGCTTTTCACTGAGTTGCTGTAACTTGCCGAACAATATCCCAACCAGGCAAGCGGTACTGTCTATCAACTCCCTGCTATAAAGACGGATGTCCACCAATACCTGATCATTTCTGGAGCGACCTGTGTGTATTTTCTTGCCAGTGTCGCCCAACAACGCTACCAACTCCTTCTCTATCTGGGAATGAATATCTTCAATACCATCTTCAATTCTCAGTTTCCCCTTGGCATCCTTATCCAAAAGAGTTGCCAGTTTTTTCAACAAATCAACCTTCTCGTCCGTACTGATAAGTCCCTGCTTTCCCAGCATGGTAACATGGGCCATCGAACCAACTATGTCCCACTTGGCGAAAGCCAAATCGGTAAAACTGTCGTTACCTGCCGTATAATCTATTATTTTTGGTTCAGGATCGGTTCCTTTTGCCCACAATTTCATTTGTTCAATTTTTATTTGTTACAAAATAGGCCCGTTGAACCCCGAAGGGCCGGTAATGGCTAAATTGCATAGGCCTCTGAATAATTGTTTCGCATATGTCTGGATAGATATTTCAATAAAACAGGGGGCGACTCGGTGACTATAAGCGGGATTAACAC
>DUOU01000030.1 GCA_012838685.1 Bacteroidota bacterium
ATCCCTTTATGAAGCGGCGTTTATTCACAGGTCGGCTTCTTATCTCCTGCCGGATGGTACCAGGATAAACAATGAAAGGTTGGAATATTTGGGTGATTCCGTTATTGACGCTATTCTTTCGGAGCACCTCTTTGAGAAGTACTCCAATGCTTCCGAGGGAACTCTTACAAAAATAAGGGCAAGAATTGTTAACCGTGAGGAACTCAACCGTATCGCCCTGTCGATGGGATTCGATGAACTCTTGGTAAATAATGTTTCTACAGACAGTTGTGTCAAGAATCTGTATGGAGATGCGTTTGAAGCGTTTATGGGAGCTCTGTTTATGGATAAGGGGTATAAAAAAACAAAAAAGGTCTTCATAAATAGAGTATTGAATAAATATTTCAACCTTGAAGAGATTGTCCATACCGATACAGATTTCAAGAGCCTGATATACGAATGGGGACAAAAACATAAGACAAACCTTGTATTCGAGTGCGACGAGGAGTATGACCACACCCAAAAACAACCTATTTTCTCATCGATTATATATCTTGACAAGGAGGAGTACGGAAAAGGTATGGGAATGTCCAAAAAAGAGGCTGAACAGGAGGCTTCAAAACAGGCCTGGATGAAAGTAAACGAGCTTTCTATGGCCAATTAAAACCTTTTGGGTACATTTATCGGCCAATAATCTATTAGTACAACATGGTTACCCGGTTAAAACTCATTTCTGAAGATATCGCGGATCCAATTTTTATAGGGATTGTCGCACATGAACCCGATTATAAACTGTCCCTCGCCATAAACAGAAAATTGGGCTTTGGTTTGAAGTTGGGAGATTCAATAGTTCCGGAGGACGATGCTGACCTTGATGGAGCTATTTTTAGTAAATACTCCTGCTCGCTTAAAGAGGGTGAGATGCATATCGACCTTGTTGCCAATTGTCACGATAACCGTGTCTTGATAAAAAAACTGTCCAACATAGATTATATAATGGTGGTGCATAATCCGGAAAGCGATTCTTATGTTGATTTTTTGATAGAAAAACTTAAAGAGATAAGTTTGATTTCAGCAATTTTTTTAATACCATATGATAGCATAAAAGATAAGAACCTGCGTTATCTGTGGCCTGATGTTTTTTAAGAAAGTTCATAAAATAAAAAGCCGCTCCTATCCTAAAACAGAAGCGGCCTTTTTGATAACCCTAAACTAACCTAACCTATGAAAAAACCTCTACACTAATCTACTCAAATATTGTGCCAAATATCCGACAAGCGCAAAGCTATGGCAATGTTTTTATAGGAAAAAGATAAAAATACTCTCATTAACAATTATTTATAATATATTAAGCCAACAAAAAGAGCGTAAAAAAATAAAAAAAACAGATTGATCAGGTAAGAAATGAACCATAATTATTTGTAATTTTGGTCTTTGTGGTATCTTTATACCATACTCTATGGCCAAAAACCAATAGAAAACATAAAATGAAAGTTTAAGATGGTAAAAACAGACAAGAAACTTTTATCCAAATGAAGAAGATATTCATCGCTACGCTTGTCGCCGCGACCATAACCGGTTGCGCAGGGTTGAACCAGGTTTTACAAACTGTACTGTCGACAACCGACACGTTGACGGAAACAGAAGTGGTAAACGGACTGAAAGAGGCGTTGGAAACGGGCGCCAGAAACTCAGCGTCGATATTGTCACTTGAAAACGGGTACTATGGAGATCCGTTGGTAAAAATTTTGCTTCCTGAGGAGGGCAGGGTAATTGTTGACAATATTTCAAGGATCCCTGGCGGGGACAAACTGGTTGAAGATGTTGTTCTGAGTATCAACAGGGCAGCGGAAGATGCGGCTAAAGAGGCAGCCCCGATATTTGTTTCCAGTATTACCGGGATGTCAATCAACGATGCGTTTGGGATTTTGAGGGGGGAAAATGATGCGGCTACAGCTTACCTGCGTAATACTACCTACGACAATTTGTATGCCCTTTATAAGCCAAAAATTGGCCAGTCAATAGAAAAGGATCTGGTGGGCAACCTTTCGGCTCACGATGCCTGGAATACCCTTACCTCGCAATGGAATACCGTGGCCAATTCAGTAGTGGGGCGTTTGGCCAATTTAACTCCCGTAGAAACGGATTTAACCGATTATTTGACAAATAAGGCATTGGATGGGATGTTTTTTAAGGTTGAGGAAGAGGAGTTTAAAATAAGAACACAAATTTCTGCAAGAGTAACGCCATTGTTACAAAAAGTATTCGGTTCTTTGGATTAAAAAGAAATATATGCTTGAGAGAACAATTTTAGATTATAACGGACTTGAAGTAAAACTTACCGATCATGCGGACAAGGGTATCCTTGATATTCTTGAACATACAGTGAGAGGTTCTGAAGGGGGCCTGAGGTTTTCATCGGGGAACATTGGTGAAAGGATAAAGGGATATGGCAATAAGGTCAGGTTTTTATCCCTTTACAGGAAAAACAAGATAACCGGTACTGCCGGAGCATGTTTTCGGGTTTCCGGACTGGGAAAATTGAGATATCCATCCACTTATGTTAAATATCTGGCATTTTTGTCGATCTATCAGACCGAGGTATCGAAGAGAAAGAGAAATATGCCCATCATCAGACATGATGAGCATGATTCCTTTAAACAAAAAACTCTTGAACTGTTCAGTAAACCACATGTACTGGATCTGCCCGATGTAAAAGAGGAAGACAAACATATACTGTACGCTTTCATTGAAAGCAACAACGAGAGATCAAAAAACATTGTTCACCAGGCCGGCTTTGAGTATATAAGATCGTTTCTGACCTTAGCTTTCAGCCGTTTAAGCCCCAAGAAAGATGAAAAGGTAGAGATATTGCCGGAAAGCGACAGGGACACGATGAAGCATCTTTTAAGGGAACAGTATGAGGGATACTCTTTTTATACTGACAGTTATGTTTTCATAGAGCATAATTATTATGTCTTAAAGGAAAATAACGAGATAATGGCCGGTGTTTGGGCCATGCCGACAACATATAAGATCTATGACATACCGGGAGTTTGGGGGTGGGTAATCAGAAAATTTCTTCCAATTTTCCCATATTTTAGAAGATTATTTCCCTCAAATGAATTGAAATGTTTGGTTTTTGACGCTGTATTTTGTAAAAAGGGAAAAGAGGAGAAACTATCGACCCTTTTTGAATCAGTTCTCGCTAAGGAAGGATTTTTTACCGGATTGATGTGGTTGGACGACCATGGAGACCTATATGAAACTATAAGAACAAAGGTCAAAATGGGACCATTTGACAGAATGCTGAACGCTAAGCCGGGATTGGTTTACGGAAAGTTTGTCAACTTGACCGACCAGGAGAAGGAGATGTTTTATGATGCTCCGGCTTATATTTCCGGTTATGATTTTTCTTAGAAACGAAAAGGGAGGTAGCCGACCCCCCTTTTGTTATATTTCGGATATTCTAAAATTATCACCATCCTCAGGTGGGATAATATATATTAAAGTTCCCGGTTTCAACCCCTCTTCTACAATATAACTTTTTTCATTCATCTCGCCAAGAGAGACTATCTGACGGGTACGGTTTTTCTTGTAAACATATTGGATGCCATCAGTGGAGGCGTAAACGCAATCCAATGGCACGGAAACAGCATCAGGATAACTTTTTATCAATATTTTGTTCCAGGTGGTCATATCGGGTTTCAAAGCCAGGTCGGTACCATTAAGTTGAATTTCCACTTCAAACATCTTAGTGTCGGAGTTGCCCAGGGTTTCCCCTACATTTGCTATACTTATTACCTTGCCGGTGTAGGATTTGTTTGGAACAGCGTCAACGGTAATTTGTACGTTTTGTCCAATTTCAACCTTTACGATGTCCACCTCACTGACATGAGTAGTGGAGATCATGGTAGTAAGATCAGGTAATGTGGCGACAACATTTTCAAAAGCGTTGATAGAGGAGCCGGTTTTTATTTTGGTTCCCATTATGTTTTCTTTGTAGATTACCATGCCATCATCGGGAGCCGTAATGGTGAAATTGTTTATATATTGCTGCAATTGGGCTATATATACCTCTTGATTTTCAACCTTTTGACGAGTTTGCTCAATATTTATAAGTATCTTTTTTTCTCTGAGCTCATATTGCGCTATAGTTTGTTCCAGTTTTCTTATCTGTTTGTCCAGTTCCGCTTCCCTTTGTCTTATCGTGGCGGGAGCCTCATATTGTGAGCCGTCAACCTTGATCTGAGCCTCCTCAACAGCGTATCGCTGCGAAACAATGGCATCTCGAAGATCTGAAAGAGAAAGTGCGGTATCGAGAATGGCCAATTCAAGGTTAGCCTGGAGATTTGTAAGTTCCTCTCTTGCTGTTGCCAGCGTATTTTGATATTCTGTACGGTCAAGTTGGGCGACATAATCACCTTTTTTGACCAATGTGCCTTCGGGAACCATGTCCTGGATTTTGAGATTTGAGACTCGCATCATACCTCCTCCTCTGCCACCGAAACCTCCACCGCCAACGTTTTCACCATCACCCAGTACAGGGCCTTTTATATCTGTTGTTTTTTCGGCGGACAATTTACCGGCATTTTCCACGGTAATTTCAAAAACACCCTGCGTGACTTCATAAAAGAGGCTTAATTTCTCCTGACGCTTGCCATAATTGTTGAAAATTATCAATCCAGCGATCAAGACAATAATAATGGATACACTGATTGTTGAATTTTTTCTTTTAACGTTCATTTTTTTTGTTATTTATCATCTCAAATGGTCTCCATACAGCTCCTCGGGTATCGATTTATTGCTGAAAATCTTCCTTAAAACAAAGGAGCAGCAAAATTACCTCTTAAATCTAAAAAACGGGGAAAATCTTTTCAAAATAGATACCTCTTCATGAAAATTTAAGAAATAGAGCGTTATCGAAAGCACTACTTAGACACTTTTGCGGGGTTTTTTATTCCCTGATCGCATAAAAATTATGGAAAGGTAACTTCTGATCTCAGTTTGTGGATATAGCCTATTATCTGTTCAAGGATATCTTCTGTAATTGTCATGTTCGCCCCAGATGATCTCAAAACCTGTTTTCCGTAGTCAATTTCCAAATCGCCCTTTTCAAAATAGATCTCATACTGATCAAAATAATTTTTAAGGTATTTGAGCTTTTTGGTATAATAGACAACAACGGGATCATCGTAGTAATTTTTCAAAAAAGAGAGCAGTGATGTGAGAGTATATTTTTGTTCCGCTATTTTCTGGATTACCATGGCATCGGGATCAAGAGGGTCGTATGCCAGCTGGGTAGCCAGATACATCGCCTCTATCCATCCTCCCATGATTATGAGGCCTACAGTACTCTCCCTGCCGCTTTGACGAAGGTGTTGGTCGATATCGTTATATGCTTTTTGCATCAAATAGGTAATAGTGTCGGTATTGCCGATATTGTCTTGTACTTGGGTTATTGGGGCAAGAAGAAGATCGTCAGGTATACCTAACTTGTCGCTCAGATTTTTGATGGTAACCATATAATCTATTACCTCCTGGCCCACTCCAAATAGTTTCAGGTATCCGAGGTCTACTCCATACACTCCGGTGTTGATCGCT
Source organism: Bacteroidota bacterium (assembly GCA_012838685.1). Taxonomy (GTDB): domain Bacteria; phylum Bacteroidota; class Bacteroidia; order Bacteroidales; family VadinHA17; genus LD21. The sequence continues at coordinate 5,584 of DUOU01000030.1, forward strand.
GCCTGGGCATTAGTGAGATAAAGGTCCCCATTTGAAACAGGGTTTAATATAGTATTATTGTACTGAATGTCAAGTCTTCCAAAAATGTCGCATATTTCGATCGGGGTAAGTACCCCATAATGGGCCTCCCCTTTAACGGAAGAGTCGCTTTTTGATGGGTCATCAATATTATATGTGGAAAAAGAGGAAGTAAAGGGAATATTCTCTTCTTTATTGCTGCAAGATGTGACAACAAAAAAGATGAAGATTGAAACGATACAAATGGCTCTGTACATCTGAAAGATATTTTAAGGGCTACATATAATCCTGAAAATTGTTGGGCAAGATAGAGAAAAATTCAAATTACCCAACTTTATATCGTTCTGTTTAATTCTCAAATGTAATAATTAAGAAAAAAGCCCGAAGTTGAACAATAATTTTAAAGTAAGATCCTGTTTCCCATTTTTTTTGAAATAATTTTCTTCACCTGCTTAAGTTCATGGTCTTTTCGTTGAAGAAACAGCACTTTCTCCTCATCTCCCGCGGCCACGGCAGCTTTGAGCTCTTCCAACAGTTCTTTTATTTTACTGTTTATCTTATCAGCCTTGAATTTCAGTATCACATCATCAACAATATGGAGTAATTTGGTCTCTTCTGTCTCCACATAGGTCTGTTTGGAGCTCCAAATTTTACTTAAGGGCTCGGAATCGGAAAGCAGATCGGCTGAAATTTTTGATATCTCTGGATCGCCGTGCTTCACAAAAAACAGATCTTCAATGATATTGCCCTGTTCATGCGCGAATTTAAACTCATCGAAAATCTGTTTAAAATTCGCGTTTTCAAAGTCCAGTTCATCAGACACTATTTCAGATACAATATGGTCCGCCACCGATATAATTTCTTCGCTACCCTCCTCCTTGTTCAATATTCTTTGGTATTCTACCGTACCATATTTAAGAAGCAATCTGATAATCTCTTTTTCAGATGGCAGATCGCCTTTTTGTGTAACATCCCGGGTTTTAATTTCAGGTGGTGAGACCGGGAGAAACTTAGAATCAGGATATTTGTTCCTATCTTGAAAGACCTTTTGTCGCCTTAGCCTGTTTACCTCATTGTACAGGATCTCCTCCGGGATATCCAAAAGAAGGCTACACTCCTTGATGTAGATCGTTCTGGGTATCGTATCGGGTATAACAGTTATAGATTTTACTATTTCCTTGATAACATTTGCCTTTTCAAGAGGATCATCGCCGCTATCTTTAAGAAGCAGATTGGTTTTGAATTTGATAAAATCAACCTCATTGTTCCCGAGAAATGCTATAAAATCTTCGTTTGAGATTTTTTTGGAATAGGAGTCGGGATCCTCGCCTTCCGGCAAGAGCACTATCTTTATGTTCAAACCCTCTTCAAGCACAATATCAATACCCCTCATAGAGGCTTTTATCCCGGCCTCATCGCCATCATATAAAATTGTTATGTTGGGGGTGAATCTCTTTATTAACCGCACCTGTTCCCGGGTAAGCGAGGTTCCTGAGGAGGCAACCACATTTTCGACTCCGGCCTCATGAAGCGACATTACATCCGTGTAACCCTCAACCAGATAACATTTCTCAAATTGGCCTATCGCTCTTCGAGCATGATAAATACCATACAAAATCCTGCTTTTATGGTAAATTTCAGACTCAGGAGAGTTAAGATACTTGGCGGTTTTCGCATCCTTTTTAAGTACCCTGCCCCCAAAGCCGAGAATCTGGCCTGACAGGGAGTGTATCGGAAAAATGACCCTTCCCCTGAACCTGTCGAACAGCATGTTATTTTCATTTTCTATTGAAAGGCCTGTTTTTATCAGATACATTTTGTCATATCCCGCGTTTATGGCGGTTTGGGTAAAAGCATCCCATTTATCCATGCAATAACCGACTTCGAACTTTTTTAACGTATCCTGCCGGAAACCCCGTTCTTTGAAATAGGAGAGGCCAATAGCCACGCCTTCTTCGGTTTGGAAAAGGTTCTCCTGAAAATTTTTTGAAGCGAATTGGGAGAGAACCATCATACTCTCTCTCTCGTTCTGCCTGGCGCCCTCTTCGGGGGTCATCTCTCTTTCAACGACATCTATATGATATTTTGCCGCCAGAAACCTAAGGGCTTCCGGATACGACAACCTCTCATGCTCCATGATAAAGTTCACCGAATTGCCCGCTTTTCCGCAACCAAAACATTTAAAGATTCCTTTTGAGGGAGAAACCGTGAAAGAGGGTGTCTTTTCGTTGTGAAAAGGGCATAAACCAAGATAATTCGCCCCCCTTTTTTTGAGCAGCACAAAATCCTGGATAACCTCAACAATATCGGCCGCATCAATAATTCTATCTATAGTCGAACGATCAATCATTTTTCAAATATAGGGTAAATGGTGAAAATATTTGTCACCGCCGAGACCAAATTTTCCGGTTTGATTTTTTTATCATTATCTTATGAAGGGTCATTTATAGTTGTATTTTTACGAAGATATTACGCTCACGACAATGTTGTCGTTTAGCCATAAGGTAGAAGAATTTTAAATTTTAATAGCAATGGATATAGTTGTATTAACAGGCGCTGGTATGAGCTCTGAAAGTGGGCTAAAGACATTTCGCGACACAGATGGTTTGTGGGAGGGGTTTAATGTTGATGATGTCGCTTCGGCTGAAGGATGGGAAAGAGACAAAAAAATGGTATTGGATTTTTATAACAATCTTAGAAGCCAGCTTGAGGAGGCGGAACCAAATGAAGGGCATTATGGTTTGGCGGCTCTTGAGAAACATTTTAATGTGGAGATCATAACTCAAAATGTGGACAACCTCCATGAAAGAGCCGGGAGCAAGAAAGTGCTGCATCTGCATGGAGAATTGACAAAGGTCAGGAGCACGATCGACGATTCTCTTGTTTATGATATTGGATATGGTAAAATCTCTTTGGGAGATAAATGTGGAAAGGGGAGCCAGCTAAGGCCCCATATCGTTTTTTTTGGAGAACCCGTTCCAAATCTTCAGAAAGCAATTGAGATTACCTCCAAAGCCGACATATTTCTTGTCATAGGATCTTCTTTGAATGTCTATCCGGCTGCCGGATTGATAAGTTATGCGCCTGAAGAGGCGGAACTTTTTCTGATAGACCCCAAAAATGTTTCAATACCCTCTGGAAGGTATGTGAACGTTATATCTATGTTGGCTTCGGAAGGGGTCAAAGAATTCACGAAGATAATTATGAACAAATAGGGTTTAAGAATGAGAAGAATAGTCGTTGCCATAACCGGTGCGAGCGGCTCCATTTATGGGCAAACCCTTTTGAGGGAATTGGTTAAGTTGGAAGATAAGATCAAGTCAGTTGCTGTTGTGATCACTGATAACGCAAAATCGATCAACAACTGTGAAACAAATTCCGAATTTGTTTTGGAGGGGATAGCAAAAGAGTATGACAATAAAGATTTTATGGCTCCCTTTGCCTCGGGTTCAAGCAGTTATGATACTATGATAATATGTCCCGCTTCAATGGGAGTTATTGGAAGGATAGCGCACGGATTTTCGAACGACTTGGTTACAAGGGCAGCGGATGTGATGTTGAAAGAAAAAAGGAAACTGATAATTGTACCCAGGGAGACACCATATAACTTGGTCCATATCAGGAATATGGAGACATTGATCTTGGCGGGAGCGGTAATTTGTCCGGCTACTCCCTCTTTCTATTCGAAGCCTGAAACGATAGACGACCTGGTTATGACCGTTGTTGGAAGGATAATGTCGTTGGCCGACATCGATCCCAAAACTTTTAAATGGGGAGAAAATGATTGACAAACGAATAGTAGATTTTATAAAAGAGCATCATGTGTTGACTATTGCCACCTCCATTGACAACAAGCCCTGGTGCGCGAGCTGTTTTTATGCCTTAATTGAAGAGGAGGAGGCTTTGGTTTTTACCTCCGATGGGGAGACCCGTCATGGATCAAATTTCGTCGAAAATCCGAATGTAGCCGGTACTATCGCGTTG
>DUOU01000298.1 GCA_012838685.1 Bacteroidota bacterium
GGCATGGCTTTCATCTGTTCGACCAAGGTCGCCGATGGCCATATAAAACATGCCGATTTCGGTGAACTTACCATAGGGAGCCACACCGTCAAAGATCCGGAGGTGCTGGAGAAGGTAAGCATCGATCTGAAAAATGCCGGAGTTCCCGCGAAACTGGCGGATGACCTGAACAGTTTCAGGTGGAGGAAGCTTGTCTGGAACATACCCTATAACGGGATGACCGTGATCATGGATGCCGGCACCGAAGAGTTGATGGGAGAGCCGCATATGAGGCAACTTATCAACGAGCTGATGCTGGAGGTTATCGCCGCAGGAAACACCTGCGGAGCCAATATAGAAGAGGATTTTGCCGCTAAGATGATGGATTACACCGACTCAATGCGCCCCTACAAGCCGAGCATGAAGGTAGATTTTGATGCCGGAAGGGCAATGGAGATAGGATACATCTATTCCAATCCTATAAGGTTTGCCGCTGAAAACGGGTTCAGCATGAAACTGACATCGGTAATGGAGAGGCAACTGAAATTTCTTTCGACAAAATATCTTTTAAGATAGCCGGTTTTTGGTCGTATGTTTCGCGGTAACAAAGCAACGGTGATTAGAGGAGAGTTTCCGGCAGCAAAAAGAAGGGCGGTCTTGAACAGAACCGCCCGGAAAAAAACTCACATGATCTTTCTTTAAACTAACCTAAGAAAAGAATGTTTGTAACCTGTTTTAAAACACTCATGTAAAGAAATGTGGATGTGAGTTTATGTGATATGGACAAAATTGTCTGAAATTTTATTCCATCGAATAACTGATTTTGTAATTTTTAACAAACATTAACTTTTTACGGGCTTGCCATATATTTGAATATATTTACCCGGAATTACCAAGTTGAAATGAGTTTCACCTATAATATAGTATACTCCCGTCGGAAATCTGTGGCAATAGTGGTGAACCGCGACAAATCTGTCACCGTGAGGGCCCCCTATTTCACTTCGGAAAAAAAAATCAAAAAGCTTATAACCGGGAAGGCGGAATGGATAGAAAAACATATAGCGAACCAGTCGGCCCGTATCCTTACCTCCCCCGATGAGGGTTACAGGGATGGAACCCGGCTGTTGTACAAGGGAAAAAGTTATATCTTATCCATAGTTCCCTCGACCGATAACCATGTTCAGATTTTAAGCGATAAAATAGAGGTATCATCTAAATCGGTTTCCGAGGAGAAGGTAAAGCTTCAACTGGATAGGTGGTACAAAAAAGAGGCGACGGAATTTTTTTCGGCAAGAATGGAGGAGCTGATGGCCCGACACAGTTCATTGGGCTTTAAGCCCGCCGCCCTCTCCGTTCGGGCCATGAAGAGCCGTTGGGGCAGCTGCGGCCGTTCCGGCAGGATCACTCTCAATGTTGAACTGATAAAACTAGACCCCAAGTATACCGATTACGTTATCCTGCACGAACTCTGCCACCTCAAGGAGATGAACCACGGCAAAGGTTTTTACGAGCTGCTGGGGAGGGTGTGTCCCAACTATCGGTCACTTCGAAAGGAACTTGGGCAATACAGGTTGTGGTGATCAAATTATGTACTCCCGCATAGGTTCCGGTATCTCTATATTTTTGAATCCCGCCTTTTTGAGCTCTTCGGCGTAATTAAGCTGTACCTCGTAATCGCCATGCACCAGGAACAACTTCTCAATGGCCTCTTTATCCTGGCACGAAAGAAAATCTATCATCTCCCGGTAGTCGCCGTGACCCGAATAGGAGTCAATCTTTTTTATCTGAGCGTTTACCGGATAAACATTTCCGTGGATGGAAACCTCCTTGATACCGCTGAGTATCCTGGCTCCCAAAGTGCGCGGGGCACAGTAGCCCACGGCCAGAACAGTGTTCTTAGGGTCAGATATATTATTGGCGAGATGGTGTTTTATGCGTCCCGCCTCCATCATACCCGATGCGGATATTATAACGCATGGCTCCTCGGAGTCGTTCAACCGCTTTGAGTCTTCAACCTTGGTGATATAAAACAGGTTCTCGAAGCCAAATGGATCGGAGTCCGACATAAGCACCTTTCTGAACTCTTCGTTGAAACATTCATAATGGGCCCTGAAGACCGCCGTAGCGTTCACCGACAGCGGGGAATCGACATAAACATTGACCCTGGGCAGACGTCCGTCATTGAAAGCGTTGTTCAGGGTATAGACAATCTCCTGTGTACGTCCCACGCTGAAGGAAGGGATGATGAGCTTTCCTCTCTTGCTGAGGCAGGTATATACCACTTCGGAAATAAGCTCCTCTTCGGTATCAACCCTGTCATTGTGGAGCCTATCGCCGTAAGTCGATTCCGTTATCAGAATATCCGCCTGCGCGAAAACATCGGGTTTGGCGAGCATAATATTGGTCTCCCTCCCGATATCGCCGGTATATGCTATCCTCCTCTTCACCCCGTTCTCCAGAATTTCTATGTTGGCCACGCCGCTTCCGAGCATATGTCCGGTAGATGTGAAACGAACCTTGATATTATCGTCTATCCTGAACTTCATCCCCCATGGCACGCCTATAAAGAGCTTCATACAATCCTGCGCGTCCTGCTGTTCATATATGGGGGTAACCAGGGGCAACCCCTTCCTGGCCCTTTTCTTGTTGAACGTTTTCGTATCATTTTCCTGTATAAACGCCGAGTCGAGCAACATCAGGGCACAAAGGTCGCGCGTCGCGCTGGTGCAGATTACCGAACCCCTGAAACCAAGTTTGTACATATATGGGATCAACCCCGAGTGGTCGATATGCGCATGTGTAAGTATTATATAATCAACCTCTTCCGGAGAACAGCCCAAATTCCTGTTCATACTGTCGGTTTCCAGACCCTTGCCCTGGAACATTCCGCAGTCGAGCATTATTTTGGTTCCATTGGCGGTTGTGATCAGGTGCTTGCTTCCGGTAACTTCCCTGGCGGCACCAATAAATTTTATCTTCATGTTGATCTGTTTTGTCGTGACTGGCAAATATAATCACTATATCGTGGTTTTCCAGTCGTTTTTTTTAGAAGAATAGGCTATATTCGCGTTCGCGGTATAATTTTTCATAAAAATGGATATGTCGCTTTTTTAATAACATTCAAAAAAATAAGATGAACCGTAAAAAACTATTTTTCAGCGTACTTGTGGCGGTATTACTGCCATTGGCCCTTCTTGCCCAGACTCCGGATCTGGAGATGGTTTACAAGATCAAGCAGAAGGGTTTCAACAATTCAAAGATTGAGGATCTTGCCTTCTGGTTTACCGATTATTCGGGACCGCGACTCTCAGCTTCCAAAGGCGATAAAAGAGCGCAGGAGCTGGCAAAGCAGAAGATGGAAGAGATGGGATTCCAGAATGTAAAGATTGAAGAGGCAACCGATTTTCCGAGAGGAGGCTGGGACAACCTGAAGACCTATGCGGCGATGACCGCCCCCTACTACACCAACTTCGCCTGCAATCCCGTGGCCTGGACAGGCAGCACCAACGGACTGGTAAAGAGCGAAGTGGTTTTGATAGATGCCCAGACCGAAGAGGATCTGGCAAAATATGCCGGGAAACTCAGAGGAAAGATCGTCATGGTAGCCACAACAACAACACTGACACTGAGTTATGATCCCCTGGCTTCGAGATATACCGACCAGGAGTTGGAAGAGTTGGCCAAAGATCCCGGCCCCCCCGCACCAAGACCCGCGGGCAATATGCCTCCAAATATGGCCCAAAATCCGAACCAGAACCAGATCAGGGGAAAGATCAATGAGATGATTATAAAGGAAGGCGCCGCCGTCATCCTGAACAACTCAGGAAGCTATAACATCCCCAGGTCTAACGGAGCCAACTATACGCACGGTGATCCCGAGCCAATAGCGCAGTTGAACCTGCCCTTCGAAGATTTCGACAGGATGCAGAGACTGCTGAAAAAAGACATTCCCGTGGAGATGGAGGTAGAGATCAAAAATAATTTCTATGACTCCCCTAAAATTTACAATGTCGTTGGCGAGATTCCGGGAACCGACAAGAAACTGAAGGATGAGGTTGTTTTGTTGGGAGCCCACCTCGACTCATGGCATGGAAGCACCGGAGCGGCCGACAATACTTCGGGATGTATCGTGATGATGGAAGCATTGCGAATATTGATAGATCTTGGAGTACAACCCAAACGTACCATAAGAGTAGCTTTGTGGAGCGGCGAGGAACAGGGACTCCACGGTTCCAGGGCCTATGTCAAAAACTATCTTATGGACAGGGAGACCAAGGAAAAGAAACCGGGATACGACAAGTTTTCAGTCTATTTCAACATGGATAACGGTAGTGGAAGATACAGGGGAATTTACCTGCAGCAGAATGAGATGGCCAGACCTCTCTTTGAAGCATGGCTGGCACCTTTCGCCGATTTGGGCGCTTCAACAATTACAATAAGGAACACCTCAGGTACCGATCACCTGTCGTTCAATGATGTGGGACTGCCGGGATTCCAGTTTATACAGGACAGGCTGGAATATGGCCGCACCTATCACACGCCTATGGACACCTGGGAGAGGCTCGACCTGAGAGATCTTAAGATAAACGCCGTGATAACCGCCTCTTTCGCGTACAACGCCGCCATGATGGACGGGTTATTCCCGAGAAAACCTGAAATGTAAAATTGTGGGTACCGACCAATAAGCGGTAAGGCAGAAAATATTGATGTTGTTCGCCTATAAACGAAAACATAGATTTTTGTTTATAGGCGAATTTATTATCACCCCCTACAATCCGGTCTGCGGAACATTTTTCATTGAGAGCTGTATTCTCCTTCGGTCGATCTCCACGCCAAGAACCTTGACCATAACATGTTGGTGAAGCTTGAGAACCTTTGAGGGGTCGTCAACATACTTGTCGGCCAGGTTGGAAATATGTACCAGTCCGTCCTGGTTGACCCCTATATCCACAAAGGCGCCGAACCTGGTGATGTTGGTAACTATACCCGGAACTATGGAGCCTTCAACAACATCTTCAAGCGAGTGTATGTCGGCGAACCTAAACTCCTTGATCCTGGAGCGGGGGTCGCGCCCGGGCTTTGAAAGCTCATCCATGATATCCTTAAGTGTGGGCAAACCTGTCCGCTCTGTCACATATCTTTTCAGCTCTATGCTCTTGCGTTTCCCTTCATCTTTGATAAGCTCAATGACCTCGCATCCGGCATCTTTGGCCATCTTCTCCACAACCCCGTAACTCTCGGGATGGACGGCACTGCTGTCCAAAGGATTGGCAGCGTCCCGAATCCTCAGAAAACCTGCGCTCTGCTCAAAAGACTTCTCCCCCATTCTCTTCACCTTCAGCAACTCGCTCCTCGACTTGAAGGGGCCGTTTTCGGTCCGATAGTCCACTATATTTTGCGCCAACTGCGGTCCCAATCCCGACACATAGGTAAGCAGGTGCTTGCTGGCGGTGTTGACCTCCACCCCAACAGCGTTGACACAGCTCATAACAACCTCATCCAATGCGGACTGCAGCTTGCCCTGGTCCACATCGTGCTGGTACTGCCCCACTCCTATCGACTTGGGATCTATCTTTACCAACTCGGCCAGTGGGTCCATAAGGCGGCGACCAATGGAAACAGCCCCCCTGACGGTGACATCATAATCGGGAAACTCCTCGCGGGCCACCTTGGAGGCCGAATATATCGAGGCTCCGGCTTCGGAAACGACAAATACCTGTATATCTTTGGTAAAACGGACATAATTCCTGATAAAATCCTCCGTCTCCCTGCTGGCGGTTCCGTTGCCGATGGCTATAGCTTCAATTTTGTAGGCATCTACCAGGGATAGTATCTTTTTAACCGACAACGCTGTCTGGTTCTGGGGTGGGTGCGGATATATAGTCTCGTTATGGACAAGATTGCCCTGGCGATCCAGACATACCACCTTACAACCTGTGCGGAAACCGGGATCTATGGCGAGAACATTTTTCCGGCCCAACGGGGATGCCAGCAGAAGCTGACGGAGATTGTCGGCGAACACACTGATCGCCTCTTCATCTGCGGCCTCCTTGGAAAGGTTTCGGAACTCGGTCTCCATAGCGGATGACAAAAGTCGCTTCCACGAGTCGGCCACCGCCTCTCCAACAAGCAGCGAGGAGTCATTCTCTCCCTTCAGGTACAACGAGTTGAGCAGTTCAAGCGCACGTTCCGCCGAAGGCTCTATATTTAATTTCAGAAATCCTTCATCCTCCCCCCTGCGCATGGCGAGCAGACGGTGGGAAGGACATTTTTTCAAGGGCTCCGACCAGTCGAAGTAGTCCTTGTATTTTATCCCCTCCTCCTCTTTTCCCTTGACAACCCTTGAATATATCATTGCCTCCCGACCAAAAAGCTGGCGCATCTTCTTCCGCGCGGCCTCATCCTCGTTTACCCACTCCGCGATGATATCCTTAGCGCCCGCCAGGGCCTCATCCACAGAAGCCACATCATCGGACAGATACTTTTCGGCGATCAGGGAAGGATCTCGCTCCTGCTGTTCAAAAACTATCTCCGCCAGAGGCTCAAGCCCCTTCTCTTTGGCTATCGTCGCTCGTGTGCGACGCTTGGGCCGATACGGCAGATAAATATCCTCCAGCTCCGACATCACCGCTGCGGCGTTGATACGCTCCAGCAATTCGGGGGTCATCTTGCCCTGCTCCTCGATAGAGTTGATAATGCTCTCCCTGCGGGCATCCAGCTCCATCAGCCTTTTGTGTTCCTCTTTTATCTCTCCCAGCTGGATCTCATCGAGACTTCCGGTCATCTCCTTACGGTAACGGCTGATAAAAGGTATGGTGGAACCATCATCAAGTAACTTTATGGTATTCTCTACCTGCCATACCGCCAGTCCCAGTTTGTTCGCTATCAACGCAATATTTTTCTCCATTTTATATTTTTATCCAATTAAATAGCCGTCTGGCATATTCGGGCCGGTGGTTTTAAGGAGGAGAGTTTCAGATAAATCTCCCTGCATACCCAGGCATCGGTGGCGGCGTAGATCTGCTGAGCCTCGGTAAGATGGTCAGCTTCCCAATCGGTTATCTGCTGCCTTTTGGATATCCTGTAACCAAGTATGATGGCCACAAGCTTCTTCAAACCGGCGCACTGTATGCCGTAATCTCCCACCATCTGCTGTAAATCGACAAACCCCGCCGGCACCCTGTTTTTCCTGTTCCTGAAAAACCGGATGTCGTCGCGGATGGCGACACCTACCTTGAGCGTCGACCCGTCGGCGAAAATATCGATCAATCCGTTGGGTATCTTCATTTTGTGTACCCTTATAAGATATACAGTAGTCAACGTGGCCAACTGTATAAGGGCTGTCCTGTTTTTGACCCCCTTGGTGAAAGAGGGCCTGGTCTCCGTATCAAACCCCAAAATTTTTTCATCGAGGAGTGTTGGCAATATTTCATCGAATTTTTCCGGTGTATCCACAATAACAATCTCCCCTTTGAACCATGACAGTTCCAGCTTATCAATCTCCCCGCCAGCGATATTTTCAACGAATCCGTATTCCGACACAACAGTTATTTTTCCTCAGTTTAATGGTTATCGATTTACACTGCCCCGACGGAGCAGAAGAGGCCGCGATCGGGTTACAGGCAAATCACATTGATATCTGGGGGTGTAAAAATAGTTTTTTTGTCCTTATTTTAATAATCATCTGCCATAAACCCCCAATATTTTTATTATTGAACAATAAAATTATATCTTTATGCTACCGAACAAGGGGTAGTGATAATATCCACTGTTTCGCGAATAGCCTATTATTAATCAAACAACAACTCTAAACTTAAAACCATATGATGAAAAAAATTTCCACAATTTCCTTGGCATTACTGATGATATTTTCATTGTCAAACGCCTATTCCAACGGTAATAACCTACAAGAGAGTTTTACCGTAACAGTTGATCAAAACGATAACGGTTCCGTTACTGTTTCCCCTGCCCTTCCCGCGGACGGGAAAGTTGCGGCCGGAACCACGATAAGGGTAACAGCCACGCCGGCGGCCGGCTACCTGCTGGATGCGTCATACTTTTCCAGACGCAACCCCAACGCCAGGTTCGCCAGCAGGACAGAATCATCGTTGTCAACGCTGGAACTGACCGTTAACGGCGACATAACCGTTGGCGCTACCTTCATTCCCGCCTCCAAACTGGCCGGTGTTAATGTCACCTATGATGTTGTTTATGCCCAACCGGGCGTAAAGAAGTTGAAATATGACGTCTATTCCCCTGTTGGAGCGAAAAAACTTCCGATCATCGTCATCATTCACGGCGGTGGCTGGTCTTCCAATACCGAAGAGGTTATGAGAGGTCTCTCAAGGGATCTGGTCGCGGGAGGCAAATATGTTGTATGCAACATCGACTACCGTTGGATTAACACCGGTGATGGCGACGCTGTTCCCAACACCATGGCCGACCTTATAGGCGATGTTTTCGGTGCTATTGCCCATATACAGGAGCATGCTGCCGAATATGGCGGTGATCCGAACAAAATTGCCGTTACAGGCGACAGCGCCGGTGGCCATCTATCCGCTTCAGCCGCAAATATGTGCACCCTGATAGGTGATGGTGGTTTCGGAAAAACTCCGGGTGTTTATGAGTTTATGCCCTCCTACCTGCCTAAAGGCAAAACAGCCGCTAAAGTCAACAAAAGCATAACCAAGGCCATCAAGGCCGCCGCTCCGAGTTACGGGGTCTTCGACAGAAATATGCTGGGACGTTTTGTAGAGGGAATAGATGATCCCAAAGGTATCGCTGCTCTCTGTCCGATAGACAATATCCCTAACGTTAAAGATCGCGCCGTTCCACAGTATCTTCTGAGGGGAACCAACGATAATCTCATTAACCATGAGAGTGTTCAGGCTTATGCCGATGCGCTTAAAGCCGCTGGCCAACGTGTTGAATATGTACAGGTTGAAGGAATAGGACATGCGTTCCTGGATTGGAAAACCGATGCCCGCACCCAAAACACATATAATGAGGTAGGCCATAAATATGCATTAGATATGAAGAGATTCTTCGACACTGTTTTCTATCCCGGTAAATAACCGGTTGCCCATACGTAATCGAACAGGCCGGAAGAGTTCTTTCGGCCTGTTTTTTTTCGGTCTAAAACAGTTTTTTATCCTTCCACCTGAGAATCCGGTTCTCATCGGTTTCCAGCTTATCATGGTCCAACAACCAACGCATCACCTTCAACACCTTTTCCTGTGGATATTTCACGCGCGCCACGACCTTAGTGGCGTCACACTGGCTGTTCATGGTCACCTTTTTAATGGCATCAAGGATACTGTCGAACTCGTATTTACTGAGATCCAGTTCGTTGCGTCGCCGACAAACATCACATATCCCGCACCTGTCGGCCTCCTCCCCAAAATAATCCAAAAGCATCAACGAGCGGCATTTAGTCTCTATTTCGGCGTAATCTATCATCTTGGCCACCCTATCCAGGCTGCGATCCCTGGAGTTCGTATATCTCTCAGGCGATATGAGGAGATTTTTCCTGTCGAGCCGCTCCTCCGTGAATATTACCAGAGAGGTTTTCTTTCCCGGTATGTAACTGATTATCTTCAACGATGCCAGTCGTACCAAAAACTGGTAAACAGCCTCCCTGGAGATACCCGACTTTTTTGACAACATCTCCTCATCGATAACGGTGAACTCCGAAAAAAGTCCCGAATAGGACCTCAACACAAGTTTTATGAAATTATCGAACTTCTCGTTGGCAACCTGAAATTTGTAGAGTTCATCCCTACCGACAACAAAACGGATCCTTGAAGGGTTGTCTATCTCCTCGGTAAACTCCAGGTACCCCTCCTTCTGCAAAAAAGTCATGGCGTTGAAAGTCTCCACCACGGGCAGCCGGTATTTCGACACAAAATTCCTGAAATTAAAATCAAACACCCCATTTTTTCCGGCCCCAATAGGTATCTCCAAAAAATTGCACAAAGCTTCGTAAATATCCTTTATCTTTTCTATCGGCGGATATTTCTTTCTTACGGAGTCCTCAAGCCTGCCCTTGTCCGTCAAGGAAAATAAAAGTACCGCGGAGGAGGGTTTGTTGTCCCTGCCTGCACGACCACTCTCCTGGAAGTACTCCTCAATGGAGCCGGGCATCTCCCAGTGGATGACAAACCTGACATCCGGCTTATCGATGCCCATACCGAAAGCGTTGGTACAGACCATCACCCTTATCCTTCCGGAGGTCCATGCGTTCTGCCTTTTTTCCCTCGACTCCGGAGTGAGTCCGGCATGGTAATACTCGGCGCTCACACCGTTATCAACCAACATTGTCGCCACCTCCTTGCACCGTCTCCTGCTCCGGGTATAAACAATCCCGGATCCTGGCACCTTTCTGACAGTGTCAAGCAGGTAAGTACTTTTGTCGTCCACCGTCCTGACAAGATAAGAGATGTTTTTCCTCTCAAAGCTGGTCTTCAACAGGTTCTTCTCCTTGAAAAGAAGTTTCTCCATAATATCCTCGGCAACAGAGGGCGTCGCCGAGGCGGTCAGCGCCAGAAAAGGAACAGTATCATCGACAAGCTCCCTCAAATCTACAATCTTCAGGTACGACGGGCGGAAATCATATCCCCACTGCGATATGCAATGAGCCTCGTCCACCGCCACCAAATTTACCGCCATCATCTTTACCCTGGCCTGAAACAGTTTGGTGGCGATCCTTTCAGGCGATATGTACAGAAACTTGTAACTTCCGTACACACAGTTGTCAAGAGCTATATCTATCTCTTCGGCCGACATTCCCGAATGTACCGCCATTGATTTGATGCCAAGAGCGTTCAACCTGTCCACCTGATCCTTCATCAACGCTATCAGCGGGGATATAACTATACAGATGCCCTCCTTGGCCAACGCCGGCACCTGGAAAGTGATACTCTTGCCCCCACCCGTGGGCATCAGGGCAAGCGTATCCCTCCCTTCGGCCACTGACCTTATTATCTCCTCCTGCAGGGGGCGAAACGAGGTGTGTCCCCAATACTTTACCAATATCTGTTTGTAGGGCGATAAATCCATTTTATACATTATGATCGCGGGTAAGACAAATTTAATCAAAAATTGCTGATCCACTTTAAGATAGTTCATCTAAATTTTTGTATTTTGCGCCGTTATTGACCTAAAATGACCGGAGATCTGTTCCTCAAACAAAAATATTGTATATAAGGAACTTACATACTGTTTTTATCCGATTGTCGTCGCACGGCTATAACGGAAAACTTAATATAAGGAGAACTGGCTTTGAGAAAAACCCAACTACTTTTGGTATTGTTACTGATTTTCCTCCCCTTTTTGCTTAACGGTCAAAGCTGGAAGGATGATATTCTTATGTCCGTAGGCTCCAAAAACATAACCGCCGGGGAGTTTGCCAGATTTTATGAAAAACATGGTCAGGGGAGCCAGGTTGACAGTGTACTGGCCAACTTTATCCTATTCAAACTCAAGGTTGCCGATGCCCTGAACGAAAAACTAGATTCGGAAGAAAGTTTCAAGACAACTGTTAAGGCCTATAGGGATCAGCTGGCCAGCGGGTACCTGGTAGACCAAAAGACAAAAGACAATCTGTTGAAAATTGAGTATGACAGGCTGATGACAGAATTGCGTGTATGGCATATACTGGTTGAATGTCCGGGCAACGCCTCACCTGCGGATACCGCGGAGGCATGGAGCACAGCGACAAAAATACGGGACAGGATCATCAAAGGAGAGTCGTTTGAAATCGTCGCCAAGGGGGCATCCGACGATCCAACCGTAAAAAGCAACGGAGGAGATCTGGGTTACATTACGGCCTTCCAGACCACAATGCCTTTCGAAAACGCGGCATATTCACTGCGTATAGGCGAACTGTCCGGCCCGGTACGGTCAGCCGATGGTTACCATATCATCAAAGTAACCGAAAAGCGGCCGGCACAAGGATCCGTATTGGTCCAGCATATCATGAAGACAGTTCCCCCGGGCTACTCCGAAGAGGAAGACAAAGAGGCGAAAGCGGAGATTAACGCCATATACAATAAGTTGGAAAACGGGGAGCCGTTCGATGAACTGGCCAGAACTGAATCGGACCATTCAGCTTCGGCATCCAACGGGGGCCGGCTGGAGTGGTTCAGCAGCGGCGAAACCGTCAAGGAGTTCGCTGAAGCTGCCTTCGCCATACCCCAAAAAGGCAATTTTTCCGAACCTGTCAGAACTCCGGCAGGCTGGCATGTAATAAGGTTAATAGACAAAAAAGCGCCTCCCTCTTTTGAGGAGGCAAAGCCATACCTTGAAAGCCAGCTTATGCGGTCATCGCTTATCTCCCAGGCGCGCGAAGTTCTCATAAACAACCTTAAATCGGAATATGGCTACAAGATTGACCAGGCTTCGGCACAGTGGTTCATAGATAATAGCGACACGCTTGTCACAAGGGGTCTGGCCTATTATGATCCACAAAAGGTTCCGGAGGGGACACTTTACAGGTTCGCTGACCAACAGATGAGCAACAGCGCTTTCGCCACTTTCGTAAAAAACAGGGGACCGGTGATCAAAACCGATGAACCCGACCTTTTTGTTAATGCCATGATAAAAGCCAGCACCGATGAAAGGATACTGATGTACGAGGATAGCAGGCTTGAAGAAAAATACCCGGAGATAACCGACCTTGTCAATGACTTCAGCGACGATATCCTGGCCTTCGAGATATCCGAACTGAAGATGTGGGGCCAAAGAGAGAGCGACACAACCGGACTGGAAGAGTTCTATGAGGCCAACAAAAACGACTATTTGTCGGCTCAGTCGATCAATGCGAAAATATACACCTATCTGGTAAGGGGAGGCGACAAGGCCCTGTCAAAGGCATACAACAAATATTCCAGA
>DUOU01000299.1 GCA_012838685.1 Bacteroidota bacterium
GAAAAAATAGAGGTGAACGGCAAGTTGCAGGAAGCGATAAAACTTGTCTACCGCGACAACGACATCCTGTACGTAGGTATCCACTCCATCCACCGAATATCAAAATACAAAGGTAAAGATGGAACCGAGCCAAAGATCTACAAACTGGGTTCCGGAGCGTGGCAGAAACTCAAACATAACACCAAGAGCAGGGTAAAGGATATTGCCAAAGATCTTATAATATTATACTCCAAGAGATTATCGGTAAAAGGATTCGCTTTCTCTCCCGACTCCTACCTTCAAAGGGAACTGGAGGCCTCTTTTATTTATGAGGATACGCCCGACCAGCTGGCAGCATCCAATTCGGTAAAAATGGATATGGAAAAGGAAAATCCAATGGACAGGCTTATTTGTGGCGATGTTGGCTTCGGCAAGACAGAGGTGGCGATCAGGGCAGCCTTCAAGGCGGTAACCGACAGCAAACAGGTGGCGGTACTGGTGCCGACAACAATACTAGCACTGCAACATTACAAAACTTTCTCCGACAGGCTGAAGGGTTTTCCCTGCGAAATAGAATATATCAGTAGACATAAAAAACCCGCCGAACAGAAAACTATCATTAAAAACCTTGCCGAAGGAAAGATCGACATAATTATCGGAACCCATAAACTTGTGGGAAAAGATATAGTGTTCAAAGACCTTGGACTCCTAATTATCGATGAAGAGCAGCATTTTGGGGTGGCTGTCAAGGAAAAACTCAAAAAAATGAAAACAAATGTGGATACGCTGACATTGACGGCGACCCCGATACCGCGCACGCTACAGTTCTCCTTGATGGGGGCGCGCGATCTTTCCATAATAAACACGCCCCCGCCCAACAGGATGCCAATAGTCACCGAACTTCACGGATTTAACGAAGATATTATCAAGGAGGCCATTGAGTACGAGATTTCAAGGGACGGACAGGTCTTTTTTATCCATAACAGGGTGGAAAACATACAGGATATGCGGGCAAAAATCACAAGGTTGTGTCCCAATATAAAAACAGCCGTCGTCCACGGAAAGATGGAGGGAAAAGATGTTGAGAACGTGATGTTTAATTTTATCCAGGGCGATTATGATGTGTTGGTGGCGACAACAATCATTGAATCGGGTCTCGACATTCCGAACGTCAACACCATAATAATCAATGAAGCCGACCATTTCGGGCTGTCGGAACTGCACCAGCTAAGAGGAAGAGTGGGCAGATCCAACAGAAAAGCCTTCTGTTACCTTCTGGCGCCGCCGCTGAACACCCTTACGCCGGAAGCCAGACGACGGCTGAAAGCCATTGAAGAGTTCACCGAGCTGGGCAGTGGCTTCAACATCGCGATGCAAGATCTGGATATCAGGGGATCAGGGAACCTTCTTGGAGGAGAACAGAGCGGGTTCATAGCGGACGTTGGATTCGAGACATATCAAAGAATCCTTAATGAGGCGATGCAGGAGCTGCGCGAAGAGGGTTACAGTGAAGAGGAAACCACGGATTTTGAAAGACAAACGACGGAAAAACCCGCCAAAGAGGCTGAAGTTGAAGGGAAACCTCTACCCGCACAGATGGAGGAGAGGGAATATGTGAGAGATTTCCAGATCGACACTGATATGGAGATCATGTTTCCCGATGAATATATCTCAAATATCTCCGAGAGAATCCGGCTTTACAAGGAACTCAACGAAATAAAAACCGGTGATGAGCTGATCAAATACCAACAAAGACTGACTGACCGATTCGGTGCTTTGCCCCCACAGGCTGCCGCCCTTCTCGGCATAGTGAACACCAAATGGCTCGCATCAAAGTTGGGTATAGAGAAAATATTGCTCAAAAACGGTGTTTTGATAGGATATTTCGTAAGCGATCCCAACTCTTTTTTCTATAAAACTTCCCTTTTCATCGCTATAATGAACTATATTAACAGCCATAATAAAAACATGTCGATCCGGCAAAAAGAGAACAGACTCAGTTTGACTATCAGAAACATAAACTCTGTTGAAGAGGCGAACAAAGTTTTGGATACAATAATTAAAGAGACAAAAAACCGGCAAATAGTACCATAACCTTAACCTTACCACAATGAATTTAGTCATCGATATAGGCAACAGTTCAACCAAGATGGCGCTCTTCGACGCCGGAAAGATGCTGTTTTCATTCAGAGCGAAGGATCTCAGCACCAAAAAGATACAAGATATACTTATTGGCCAAAGAGAAGAGATAAAAAGGGCTATAATATCTTCTACAAAAAAAATACCCGAATTTGTGCCCGATCTTATTTCGGAGTATATTCCCGAGATACATATACTCTCCCATGAAACCAAACTTCCGTTTAAGATAGAGTACAGCACGCCAAAAACTTTGGGAAGCGACAGGATAGCGGGAATAGCGGGGGTCTTCCGGAAATTTGAAGGCAACAATGCCTTGATCATCGATGCGGGGAGCGCGATAACTATCGATTATCTGATCGATAAAAAATATATAGGTGGAAATATATCACCGGGAATTAATATGCGACTAAAAGCTCTCCACAGGTACGCGGAGAAGTTACCTCTGGTATCCCTTACAGGTAAAGCGGAGTCACCCGGAAGAGGCACCGAGGAGGGGATAGAATCCGGAGTAATCTTTGGAATAGTGTATGAAATAAATGAGTATATTCGCACGTTCTTAATGGAGCACCCAAAAGGCAAGGTGATACTTACAGGGGGTGACGCGGAATTTCTGGAAAACAGACTCTCGTTTCCGGCAACCTTGATACCTGATCTGGTCATTACCGGCCTGGATTTTATTTTAGAGTACAATGCGAAATAGACTGTTAATTCTTTTATCAATTATTGTAACCTCAACAATCCCTGTATCACTCCAGGCGCAGAGATATTTTAACTCTCCCCTCTCCAGGTTCAATCTGGGCACTTTTGAAAAATCGGGTTCCTTCAGGAGTCTGGGCATGGGCGGTACCGGTATGGCTATCAGGACAAACGATAATTTATACTCGGTGAATCCCGCATCTTACAGCGCATTGGACACCAATTCATTTGTATTCGATTTTGCCGTGGACTACTCAATACTGTCGTTATCCGACAACGACCGGAGTTATACATCGGATGACATGGGTTTCAGCCATCTGACAATGGGATTTCCGGTCGCAAAAAACTTTGGAGTGGCTTTGGGAATAGAGCCATATTCAAACTCATATTACAATCTCTCCAAAAATGATGAGTTTGGATCTTCGGTTGATCACCATGGTAATGGTGGGATGACAAGAATATTTATCGGTACCGGGGCTGAACTGTTTGAAGGGCTGTCACTCGGTCTTAATATGAATATTTTATATGGCGAGATTACAAGGGAAAACTACTATCTGTATAAAGACAGTAGGGTAAACAACATTCTGAGTTCTGAATACCTTTTTCTTAAGGGTCTCGTTTTTGATGCCGGCATCCAGTACGGCATGGAGTTCGAAAACGGCTATTTTCTCAATATTGGAGCCGGAACGACTTTCGGGAATGATCTGAAATCAAGTTATTCTATAAGTGCCGAAACATACAACACAGCGACAACAAA
>DUOU01000300.1 GCA_012838685.1 Bacteroidota bacterium
AATGTAGTCAGGGGCGGTCCCGGTTTAGGAACGATCCAACCCGCGCAATCGGACTACTTCCAGGCTGTAAAGGGGGGCGGACATGGCGATTATAAATTGATAGTACTCGCTCCGGCATCGGTACAGGAGATGGCGGATTTTGTCGAGTTGGGATTCGACCTGGCGTTCAGGTACAGGAATCCGGCCATGATATTAAGTGACGGTATGGTCGGACAGATGATGGAAAAGGTGGAGTTGAAGCCCTTCAAAGCCAGATGGACAGATGAGGAGATAGAAAAACTCAACCCCTGGGCGACCACGGGTAAAACCAAATCAAGGGAGAGAAATATTATCACATCAGTAGAGCTTGATTCCAACAGGTTCGAAAATTTCAACCATAAACTTCAGAAAAAATACAGGGAGATTGAGGAGAAGGAGGTCCGTTTCGAGGAGTTTGAAACTGAAGATGCCGAATTTCTATTTGTAGCTTATGGTTCCAGCGCGAGAATTTGTCAGAAATCGATGCAGCTACTCAGAGATGAGGGGATCAAAGTTGGGCTGATCCGACCGATTACCCTTTTCCCTTTCCCGTCAAAGAGGATCAATGAACTCTCTTCGCATATGAAAGGTATATTGTCGGTTGAGATGAGCGCCGGACAGATGATCGAGGATATCAAACTGTCGGTCGCCGGAAAGAGCAGAGTGGAACATTTCGGCAGAATGGGCGGGATTATCCACTCACCCGAAGATGTTGTTGAGGCCATGAAACAGAAGATCATTGGAGGATAAAAAGATGGTTGAAGATATTAAAGAGATAATTAAGCCGGCTAATCTGGTCTACTCCAAAAGCAGGCTGCTAACCGATAAGGTAATGAATTATTGTCCCGGTTGCAGCCACGGAGTGGCCAACAAGATTCTGGCCGAGGCCATTGAAGAACTGGGTATCGAGGAGGAAATCATAGGCGTGACACCTGTCGGATGTTCGGTATTCCTTTACAATTTCATTGATATTGATTGGCAACAGGCTGCCCATGGAAGGGCACCAGCTGTGGCAACCGGAATAAAAAGACTCCAACCCGATAAGTATGTGTTTACATATCAAGGTGATGGAGATTTGGCGGCAATAGGAACATCTGAAACCATCCATACATGCAACAGAGGAGAAAATATCCTGATAATTTTCATTAACAATGGAATATATGGGATGACGGGAGGCCAGATGGCTCCAACAACGATACCCGGTATGCGAACCTCAACTTCCCCCTATGGAAGGGATATAAAGAGAGAAGGGAATCCTTTGAAAATAACTGACATTGTAGCTACGTTGCCGGGAACCTGCTTTGTAACCCGACAGTCGGTACACACAGCGGCGGCCGTAAGAAAAACAAAAAAGGCGATCCTTAAAGGGTTCAACAACCAAAAAGAGGAAAAAGGAACATCGTTTATAGAGATTGTTTCTACCTGTAGCTCCGGCTGGAAAAAGGATCCTGTCAAAGCTAATAAGTGGATGGAGGAGAATATGTTCCCCTACTATCCGATAGGCGACCTGAAAGATATTTAACATATAATTCGATATTTCACTTAGTACGAACAAAAATCAAAAATATGAACGAAGAGATTATAATTGCCGGATTTGGAGGACAAGGTATCCTCTCCATGGGAAAAATACTTGCTTATTCCAGTCTTGTCCAGGATATGGAGGTTTCATGGATGCCTTCATACGGACCTGAAATGAGAGGTGGAACAGCCAATGTCACGGTTATTTTGAGCGACAAAAAGATCAGTTCCCCGTCGTTGAAAATGTTCGACACCGGAATAATTCTCAATCAGCAGTCATTGGATAAGTTTGAGGATTGCATAAAACCGGGAGGGATGTTGATATACGACGGCAACGGAATAACGCGTCACCCCGAACGCGAGGATATCAAGGTTATAAGGGTTGATGCTTCCGAAGAGGCCGCTAAACTAGGTAATGTCAAGATATTCAATATGATAATGCTTGGCGCCTATCTGAAGCTCAAACCAATTGTCTCCAGGAAAAGTGTATTACAGGGACTTAAAAAGTCTATTCCTACACGCCACTACAATCTGATGAGACTAAATCTCAGAGCGTTGATCACCGGAACCAGAATGGTTCCGGAGACAGCATTGGCCTAACACAGGATTTTCAATGGCTGTCGGCCATCAATGGTACCGGCACATAATATTCATAAAGATCGGTAGCAGGATATTCCTTAAACTGGCGGATAAACCTTGACATAGCCGAACTAACATAGGATTGCGCCATAGGACCGTTCCATGAACTGCTGTTGAACAATGCTACCCATGCGGTTCCGTCGGGCAATCTGCGCATCATACCCAAAGTGCCGGGAAATGAGCCTGTTCGGGTCCAGGTTCCGTTCCCTGAAGTCGATGTCCATCCAATCGCTCCCTCACCATTGACCTGGCTTGACATATAAGCTATACTTTCGGGAGCAAGGATATCGGGAAAATTATCGAACCCATCAAGCGCCAAAAGAAGTCGCATCAAATCAGGTGCGGTGGCTATCCAAGCACCGGCGCCCCCCAACGCCTCAATGTCATTTCCTCCGTTACAGGGGTTGAGCAACTCACCGGTGCCATATACAGAGGGCTTCAATAAAATATCGGACGGGGTATAATAAGAGACTTCATAAGGGGCTTTATCGGTTTGCAGGTTATTTCCCAATTGCATATCAAATATACCTATCGGCTCCAAAATTTCCTTCCTGCAATATGACTCATAAGACATTCCTGAAACCTTTTCAATAACGAGGCCAAGGATACCATAACCAAGATTTGAGTAGGAACTTCCCTTGCCCGGCGTGAAGTGCAGGTTCCTGTCGAGCGCGTACCTGACAATCGTTTTTGTATTGGCCGGAGGTCTCACTCCCATACTCTCGGCAATAGTTATAGGCATAAACATATGATCACCATAACGTTGCGACCATCCTCCCTTATGAGTCAGAAGATCTTCCACGGTGATATTATATACCCTCCTATCTTTAGGGTTGCTGAAATATGGATCATTCAAGATCGCCAAAGGTCCGAATACCTTATCTTCCGGCGAAAGTTTGCCCTCCTCAACAAGCTTCATTATAGCCGCGGCCGTGATCAACTTAGATATACTTGCTATCCTGAAACGATTATATGGCTGAACCTCGATATTCGATACGGTATCAACAACACCGAAACCCTTGGCGTATACAAGTTTACCATCAACAGCAACAGCTATTGAGGCTCCTGTCAGCGACCATTTCCTCATCAATGAGGTGATGTTCTTTTCGGCAGCGACAAAATCATCGGAAGAGGAATAACTGTTTGTCAGTCTGACATTTTCGGGCACCAAGAGAAAATCAGGCACAACAGCCGTCTCAAGCGCGATAGGATTAAAGCTGGTCGCCATAATCAAAAAGACAAATAATATCAGTTTCCTTCTAAGGGCCATATCACATTTTCACGGTTCCTACAAAAATAGAGGATTATTGCGTTCAACTATTATCAAAAAACTAAAATTTACCCACATTGCCATTTTTTGGTGTTAATAAAGCTCTTTTGGAGGGTTTTTTTACTGATCAGATCGATATAAAGGGTCTCCGTCATATTGATTGTAGATGTTATATTGAAATATTTAGCGATCCTCTCCTTTGCCCTGGTACCGGTCTCCCAAAGTTTGTCCCTGTTGTAATAACACTCGATTATCTTATCGGCAATAGC
>DUOU01000301.1 GCA_012838685.1 Bacteroidota bacterium
AAAACAACGTCCTCGTCATATAGATACTAGCGAAGATGGTAGGACTGCACATGAAGCCATCAAAAAAGCCATAGAAGAGATATTAAACCCTGTTAATACAACGGATGTGTCTGAGTTAGAGTTTAAAACAAAGGCCGATGCTTTGGTAAAAGCGGAGTTATTACCAGAAATATCAGAATTTGCTAGATGGAGTATAGAAGATCAAAATACAAAGAAAGCCAATACAAACAGATTGTTAGATATATTTGACACCATTCTATTAAGTGAGCTTCATGAGCTGAGTACTACCAGACCATTGGATTCAAACAAAGTACCGCTTGAGAAATTTGCATCTGCTGTTCAGTTGGCTGAAAACGGTGGTAAGCCTACTAAAGTAACACCGTTTATGACATTGACAGAAAGATACCAAGCTAAAGTGAAAGCCAATAATGTGGCATCTGCCAGGCTGGTTGGCCCATTTGCTTTGGCCAATGCTTTTCACTTTATCACTCAGTCTGCTAATACACACATGCATACTAACTTTAATTACTTCAAAAATCAACGTAGGAAGAGGGTTAATCTTGGTAGGGTGTTAGGTAAGGACAGTATACCTGTTACAGACTGGTTTTCTGCTATGATTAGTGCTACAGTAGACTTGTTGAAGAACGACTACATAGTTCATTTGAATGTCAATGATGCTACTGTAGGTGCTGTTGAATTGTTGTTAAAACTTGGGTTTGGTAAACAGACCTTCCACTACATGGCTCAGCCTATTCTTAAAGAATATTCAAAACGGTATTATGCTGCGCTTGGTAAATTGGCATATTCTACAGATGATGATGGCTCACCTGTATTTCAGAAAAAGAAAGCAGATGAAATACTAACCGATCTGATGTACGAATATGGTTTAAAAGCTGGTATTGTAACCAAGGAAAGGGGGTTAGATATGGACCTGTTGGAGACTTTCATCACTACCATGGATTATTACGAAAGTGAAGAGAATGCATTAGCAGATGTAAACCCTAACAAAGAAGGTCAAGATTTGACAGCTTTTTACATAAGGCAGATAAGTATAGCAAAGCAGATGAAATGGATACTATCTGATGCTGATTCATTAACAGAACTAACACTTTTAGCCAGGGTTGATACTGGCAAAATAGGTTCTACACCAGTCCAAAGATCACATTATGAAATAAAGTTACGTAGGTTTTTAAGTGATAGAATGAAAGTTGGTGATAACTATGTACATAAGTTTACCAATATAGATAAGATCTTATATTCAGAAGACAGGGACTATTCTAAAAAGACTGAGGAGGATACATTCCTACCAACCTTGTTTAAAAACAGTTTTGCATTATCTAAAGAGATATTGAGGCACGTATCAGTTCAAAACACTGATGGGTTCCACGATATGTTTTTAGCCCTTATACAACAACTACCTGCTTATAAAAGAAAGTGGGTATCCTTACGGTCTGTTTACAATATAGAGGAAGCAATGGTAGCTTACTTTATAGGACATTATTATGGCACACTTGGTGTTACAACAAAGAATATAGAAGAGTGGTTTGTTGGTGTGAATGATGAAAAAGAATACAAGAAGGTTGATGAGGAGGGTAATATAATACCTGCATACGAATTCATGGAAACTAGTGTATTTAGTGATTTGCGTACAATTCAACTTGAAATGTTTGACAAATATCCTAATCTACGTTATAATTACTTCCTAAAGCTATTTGCAGACGATATAAGGCCTAATTCTCCGTTGCCTAGGTTCCTACGTATCTACGAGAGAAACACCACAGACGCGCTTGAAATGGACGATTACAGGGTTTCTTTTGATGAGCTGTTACTTCACGAAGATCCGTTCATTAGGCAGTTCGCGGCTAAGCTTAAAATGTACGCATTCTATTCTACTGGCAATAGGCACAGGCTAATAAATCCTGGCAGGTACATGTCAACACTGTCTGCCATAGATGTACCTGTTAAAATCAATGGAGAAGTCAAACACATTAAGTTCACAGAGTTCTTCAATAACTTACTGAAAGAATTAAATAATGAAGTTTTAGACAACGGGACTAAAGTCAATCCGTTAGTCACATACATGAATGACATCGTAAGAGAAATTATGATGAACAACTGGTGGGATAGGGATTTTGTTCGCAGTGTAGAAGCTGACCCAGAAATAATGGATGACATTAGGGTTGATAATCATGTCATGGGTATAGCCATTAAAAAAGAATTTGCCGATAGATGGCTGTATTATGGTTGTAGTAAGACAGGTCTGCCATTGTATGAGAGGTTCATAACTATATACGGACATGTACCATATGAATCATGGAACAAAGATACAAATTATAACCTAGCAGACTATGGATATGACTACGTTACTGGTGTATTGAACGCTGTTGGCTTATATGAATTTGTTGGCGTAGATGCTTACACTAAGCTTCCTATATATGTTCCTATAAATAAGTCAAGTTACAGTCGTAAGGGTCAAGAGATATGTGAGCTTGGTGTAAATAAGGAAGATGGTAAGTCTGCTGTACCTGGTAATAATATTTACACTGATATACCATTGGATGAAAGATTACGTGCCATAGACACTCAACTTAAAGAGAGTATGCCAGAAGGCACTACATCTCATTTAGTTGTATATACTGAAAGAGATTTTGCTGTAGAAAAATGGTCTACCAAGAACTACGACGACTCTACACCAAGTACATCAAGGAAAGGCTACAAACACTAATGTCGTTTGGCATAGGTTGGACTATTCTAGAACTTAGTCATGAAGCTTATGAAGTAGATGTTAATGGGGAGCCATCTATAGCTAGTGTGCGTAGATAGATGAACACGAAACAGTTGTCGCAGCTTAAATTCAAAAATTCAGTTTCCTTTTCATTCCAAAAGGACGATTTGTTCATTCTTTTGTCCAAAATGCCGTAAATTTGTCATTCAAAAATGTTTAAAGAGGTAACACAGGGAACAATGGAGATTACAATAAGGGAAGCGGAAAGAAAAGATGTCGCGCTGATATATGAATTTATAAAAGAGATCGCTGAGTTCGAAAAACTGGGCGATGAGGTAAAATCTTCGCCCGAAATACTGGAGAAAACGATATTCGACAGCGGTGTTCCCATTAAAGTGATTTTCGCTGAAGTCGACGAAATTGAAGTCGCTTTCGCTGTTTATTACTTCAATTTTTCCACCTTTACCGGCAAACCCGGCCTGTTTTTGGAAGATATCTTCGTAAAACCCGGATACAGAAAAAACAATATTGGGAAAAGGCTTATGGAATATCTTATCGACAAGGCCAAACAGATGGGATGCGGGCGTATGGAGTGGACAGCATTGAAGTGGAATCCGGCATGTGATTTTTATGAACAGCAGTTTGGCGCGAAGCCTATGGATGAGTGGAAAATTTTTAGACTGTCATTTTAGATGCGAAGAGTGGTTGTAGGCATATCGGGAGGGGTAGATTCATCTGTCGCCGCCTGGAAACTCAAGGAGGAGGGATACGATGTTGTTGCCCTCTTTATGCGCAACTGGCACGACACAACCGGACTGTTGCGAAGCGAGTGTCACTGGGAAGACGATCTGATGTTCGCCGATATGACGACCAAAAAGCTGGGCATACCGCTTCACTTCGTGGATCTTAGCGACCAATACAAAAAAAGGGTCGTTGACTATATGTTCGCTGAATACGAAAAAGGCCGTACCCCAAACCCCGATATCCTATGCAACCGTGAAATAAAATTCGACCTGTTCGCCGATGAGGCCAGAAAACTGGGGGGCGATTTCGTGGCCACAGGGCATTATTGCCGCAAACGGACCGATTTTAAGGAAAACAGGCCTGTGCACCGTTTATTGGCGGGCGTCGATAAAAATAAGGATCAAAGCTATTTTCTCTGCCAACTTTCCCAGGAACAACTCGCGTATGCCCTGTTCCCAATAGGCGAACTTACCAAACCAGATGTCAGGCGGATAGCCGCCGAACAACAATTGGCCACCGCGCAACGCAAAGATTCCCAGGGAATATGCTTTATAGGAAAGGTTGATCTACCCACTTTTCTGCAACAGAAATTAAAGGTAAATGAGGGTGAAACCATAAAGATTCCCGCGGAGGCCGAGTCTCCCGCCATGTTGGAGGGCTTGCCCGACAACGATATCACGGAAGAGAGGCTAAAAGAGCTTACTGCCCCCGTCAACTACAAAAAAGAGGAGGGAAAAGTTGTTGGAAAACACAAGGGGGCGCACTTTTACACGATTGGACAGCGCAAAGGAATCAACATAGGAGGATGCAAAGAGCCCCTGTTTGTCCTGGAAACGGACGTAAAAAACAATATTCTGTTTGTCGGCGAAGGCCACTCCCACCCCGGCTTGAACAGAAAAGGGCTTTATATATGCGAAGATGAAATACACTATGTCAGCACCGACAAAGAGATGGGAAACGGCGAATCAAGGGATTTTCTTGTCAGGATCAGGTACAGGCAGCCACTTCAAGAGGCCAGATTGTTCAAGCGATCCAACGGTATGTACATTATCTTCGCCGAGGCCCAGCGGGGCATAACACCGGGACAGTTTGCCGCCTGGTATGATGGTGAGGAGCTGGTAGGCTCAGGGGTCATTAGTTCCGGTTTTAATCAAAGGTAAAATGGACAGGTCCGGGAATCTCAACATAAATAAACTCTCCTTTAAAGGGGTTATTATAACTATCGGCATTGTCTTCGGAGCCCTGGGTACCAGCCCTCTTTACGTTTTGAAGGCCGTTACCAGGGGAACAACCAACCCCAACGAACTACTGATTTACGGCTCAATGTCCGCTATTTTCTGGACTATAACCCTTCTAACCACGATTAAATACGTGTTGATCACCTTGAACGCCAACAACAAGGGGGAAGGCGGCATCTACGCTCTCTTCTCGCTGCTAAAGAAAAAACCGGCATGGGCCGCGATTATTGCCATGGTAGGCGCTGGCGCATTGCTTGCCGATGGCGTTATAACTCCCGCTATTACAGTAACATCCTCAATCGAAGGTCTGCAGCTTTTCAATCCGAACACCCCCGTTGTTGCCATTGTTCTTTTCCTTTTCGCTATACTTTTTTTCATACAGCGTTACGGCACCAACATTCTCGGAGTCTCATTCGGTCCCATTATGACAATATGGTTTTCAATGCTGTTTGTCCTTGGACTGGTCAATATTTTGGACAATCCCGCCATACTGAAAGCGCTCAACCCTTGTTACGCCTTCCGTTTTATCGCGGAGTATCCCGGAGGGTTTATTTTGTTGGGTTCAATATTTTTGGCCACTACCGGAGCCGAGGCATTGTACTCCGACCTTGGCCGCTGTGGTATAAAAAACATCAGAATATCCTGGATATTCGTGAAAATAGCCTTGTTGGCGAATTATTTCGGTCAATGCGCCTGGATCATCGGCAGGGGGGGGACAGCCAACAATGTGAACCCATTTTTTGGCATAATGCCGGAATGGTTTTTGGCACCGGGAATTATAATCGCGACCTCCGCGGCACTAATAGCGAGCCAAACCCTTATCTCCGGCTCTTTTACCATGATAAGCGAAGCTATCTCCCTGAATTTTTGGCCAAAAGCGAGAGTATTGAACCTCTCTTCCCTTAAAGGGCAGGTATATGTGCCGTTTGTCAACACGTTTCTTTGGATCGCATGCAGTTTCGTGGTGATTTTCTTCAGGGAATCCTCCGGCATGGAGGCCGCTTATGGCTTATCCATAACACTGGCCATGATAGCAACAACCCTATTGTTACCATATTACCTTCTACAGATAAAAAAGCCAGTAGCGCTTATTGTACCGATCTTGCTGCTCTTTTTAACCGTTGAGGGTGGATTTCTTGCCGCAAACCTTTACAAATTCAAGAGCGGAGGCTGGTTTACCATAATGTTGACCACCGCATTCTTCGTTATTATGTACGGATGGTATTTTGGCAGGAAACTGAAGAACAGATACGTATCTTTCGTTGATCTGGACAACTACACCGACATGTTCAAGGAACTGACAACCGATGAGTCGGTGCCCATTGCCGCGACCAACCTCGTATATATAGTCAAAGCCGACAAACCTGACCAGGTAGAATCGAAAGTGATACAGTCAATTTTCCACAAACAACCCAAAAGAGCCAAGACCTACTGGCTTTTGCATGTCGACATCAAAGATGATCCCCACACTCTTGAATATAAGGTTACCCATATCGTTCCCGGAGTATTGATCAGGATCGACTTCTATCTCGGTTTCAAGGTCGAGCCAAAAATAAACCTCTACTTCAGGGAGGTATTGGAGGATCTGAAAAACAACAATGAGATCGACATTGAAAGCGTTTTTGAATCCATAAAAAAGCACAACATTCCGGCCGACTTCAAATTTATACTGATTGACCGCGTGATAAGCAGGGATTATAAGTTGTCGCGACAGGAAAACACAATTTTATTGCTTCACGGTTTATCAACACTTATCTGTATATCCGACGTTAAAGCCTTGAATCTTGATGCCGCCAACACCATAGAAGAGAAGGTTCCTATCGTAATCCCTTCCAAAAAGGGCGAAAAAATGGAAAGGATTGTCAGGTCGGATGTTTGAAAGCCCAAATCATTTGGATTTTTCACATATACCCTATTATTAGAGATAAACGGAAAGTATTATATTCGCGATTCAACAAAATTTTCTGAAAAGACCTATGGGGAATAAAGATTTTTTCGACGAGGAAGATATTAAGCTCATTAACGATGAATACGCCTCGTTGATAAACAATCTTGTAAGGTGCAATACCCCGGAAGACAGGGAGATGATCGAAAGGGCTTTTAATATTGCCAATGAAGCCCACTGGAACATGCGAAGGAAGTCTGGCATCCCCTATATGCTCCATCCCATTGCCGTCGCCAAAATAGTCAACCAGGAGATCGGTCTGGGCACCAAATCTATTGTCACCGCGCTCATGCACGACGTGGTTGAGGACACCGACTATACCATTCAGGAGGTGGAGAAAAATTTTGGTCCCAAAATAGCTTCGCTGATAGATGGACTAACAAAAATTTCAGGCACATACAACAAGGAGAACTCATCCTCTCTTCAAGCCGAGAACTTCCGAAAAATGTTGCTCACATTGTCGGACGACCTTAGGGTAATTCTTATTAAGATAGCCGACAGGTTGCACAATATGAGAACACTTGACTCCATGCCCGACAATA
This sequence comes from Bacteroidota bacterium, assembly GCA_012838685.1. Classification (GTDB taxonomy): domain Bacteria; phylum Bacteroidota; class Bacteroidia; order Bacteroidales; family VadinHA17; genus LD21. The sequence continues at coordinate 7,195 of DUOU01000301.1, forward strand.
AAAAGATGAAAATAGCGGGTGAGACTATTTACCTTTATGCGCCGTTAGCGCATAGGCTTGGACTGTTCGCCATAAAAAGTGAGCTTGAAGATTTGAGTTTTAAGTACCGGCAACCGCGGATATATGAAGAGATTTCCCTCAAACTCAAGCACAGCGAAAAACAGTTCGTCTCTTTGATAAATAAATTCTCCCTTCCAATAATTGACAAACTTTCCGAAGACAATATCAAGTTCGATATTTCCGGCCGACCAAAGTCGATCTTCTCGATTTGGAAAAAGATGCAGACCAAGAATATTCCCTTTGAGGAGATATATGACGTTCTGGCCGTAAGAATAGTTTTTGAACCATCTCCAAATATTTCGGAAAAAACCCAATGTTGGAACATCTACACTATAATAACCGACACCTATACACCTAAACCAGACCGACTGAGAGACTGGATAAGCCGCCCAAAACCAAATGGCTATGAGGCCTTGCATGTCACAGTGATGGGACCTAAAGGGAAATGGGTTGAGGTACAGATTCGCAGCACAAGAATGGATGAGATCGCTGAGAGAGGTGTAGCCGCGCACTGGAAATATAAAGGCGAAAACGGTCAGGAAGGGGAACTTGACAAATGGATCAAAAAAATCCGGATGATGCTGGAAAATCCTCTTGAAGATCCGGTGGAATTTCTGGACGAGTTCAAGATGAACCTCTTCTCAAACGAGATAATGGTTTTTACCCCTAAAGGCACCTTGATAAGCCTGCCCAAAGAGGCAACCGCGCTCGACTTTGCTTATGAGATACATACCGAGATTGGCAATAAGGCCATAGGCGCCAAAATAAACTTCAAACTACTTCCCATAAGTACCACATTGAACAGTGGCGACCAGGTTGAAATCATTACATCCGATATCGCCAAACCCCAGAAAGAGTGGCTACAGTTCACTAAAACATCAAAAGCCAAAGAGGCGATAAAAGATGCTCTTCGCAAAGAGAATGTGAACCATATACAGAAGGGGATGTCATTGCTGGAATCAAAACTCAAGGAGATAAATCTGGTTCCCAACGCTGAAATCTTAAAAAAACTGAACGCCGCTTACAACGTAATGAGCAAAGAAGAGCTCTATTCGGGGATAGGTATAGGAACTATTGATCTGGATAACATAAAAAAGATACTTAAAGGCCAACCCACCAAAGGAGGTATTTCATTTCTGGGAATTAAGCTGGGAGGCACCAAGAAAGAGGAGCCCGCATCTCCAGAAAAAATAGAAGGGAGCGATAAACCAATAGATACAACCGTACCTTTCCTGCTGAGAGAAAATGTTGAAAACGCCGCGCAATCTTATGAAATAGCATCATGCTGTAAGCCAATTCCCGGGGATGAAGTGATGGGATATGTATCTCCTGAAGGTCAGATTATTATACATAAATCGGGCTGTCCCAACGCGATCCGGCTTATGTCGAACGAAGGAAACCGCATAATCGCGGTGAAATGGGCCATACACAAACTTGTCTTGTTTGTCGCGAAAATCAGCATAACAGGTATTGACAGGATTGGTATACTCAATGAGATAACCAACATTATATCATCAGAGGCAAAAGTGAATATCACAAAACTCAATCTTTCCGCGGAAGATGGTATTTTTAAGGGAACTATCGAACTTTATGTCCACCATGCCCGCGACCTCAACAACCTTATCTTTAAGATTTCCAATATAGATGGAATAGAAAACGTACAGCGTATAGAGAGTTTTGAAAAAATTGACTTTGATGAAGAATAAACAGTTTATCAATAATGTTTTCATCTTTACGATTACCTTGGTTTAATTTTGTAAATTGCGTACCATAAAAACACAATACTTAATATATCATGAACAGTGACATTCTGTTGGGCCTGCAGTGGGGCGACGAGGGAAAAGGAAAAATTGTTGACGTAATAACCCCAAAATATGATGTGGTCGCCCGTTTCCAAGGTGGACCAAACGCCGGCCATTCTCTTGAGTTCAACGACAAAAAATATGTGCTCCATCTTATACCTTCAGGGATATTCCATCCCAACAAACTGAATGTTATTGGAAACGGAGTGGTGATTGATCCCGCGGTCTTTAAGAAAGAGATTGAAGGACTTGGCCTGCCACTTGATGAAGTGATAAAGAAACTTATAATATCATCGAGAGCCAATCTGATTCTTCCGGTACACCGCATCCTTGATGCCGCCAACGAAAAGAGCAAGGGAGCCAAAAAAATTGGATCAACATTGAGGGGGATTGGCCCCGCATATACCGATAAAATATCCCGAAACGGATTAAGGGTGGGCGATATTCTTTCAACCAACTTCAAAAAGAGATATGATGAACATACAGCGAGACATTTAGCGACAATTGAACGCTACAACTTTGAATTTGATCTTGCCCAATATGAAGAGGGTTGGTTTGAAGGGGTTGAGATCATGGCAAAGTTCAGAATAGAGAATTCCGAATATCTTTTGAACAATTTACTTGATCAGGGTAAAAAGATTTTAGCCGAGGGGGCCCAGGGAACCATGCTCGATATTGATTTTGGTTCTTATCCGTTTGTAACCTCTTCAAACACAATAAGCGCGGGAGCTTGTACCGGACTGGGCATACCTCCAAAGAAAATAGGAGAAGTTTTTGGTATTTTTAAGGCATATTGCACAAGGGTCGGTAACGGACCGTTTCCTACCGAATTGCTTGACAGTACCGGAGAAGATATCAGAAAAGCCGGATTCGAATTCGGGGCTACAACCGGACGTCCGCGACGTTGTGGATGGCTTGACCTGCCCAAACTGAAATATGCGATCACCATAAACGGGGTCACACAACTTTTCATGACAAAAAGTGATGTTCTCTCGGGATTTGGCACCATAAAGGCTTGTACTTCCTACATTGTTGATGGCAAGGAAACCACTGAGTTGCCATTCACGTTTGACAACGCTGAACCTGTTTATAAAGAATTTGCCGGATGGTCAGGAGATATAACCAAGATAAAAAAATTCGACAACCTGCCCGAAAACCTAAAAGATTACATTGACTACATCGAAAAGTACACAGGGGTTCCCATCACCATAGTATCTGTGGGACCTGACCGCGAAGAGACCATAATCAGGTAGGTATTATCTCTATCCAAAGCAGGACATGACACTGTCCGAGCCTGCCGAAAACAGACCCTATCGGTTGAATTGCGAATTTTTTGTACTAGTTACTAATATAGAGCCATGCGTCAAAGGAGACCGTATCCTGGAATTGTTTCAGTCTGCTGACCGCCTGGTTGAAATTTTGGAATCTTTCGGCGGCAACAAGATTGAAGGATGTTCCGGTCATGCCGATAATCTTGGGATCATAACCCATATCACGAAACTCAGCGGCATAATTTGTCGCGTACTCGGGAGTGATGAAACTACCTACAATAATATTGTATCTAAAGCTTCTTTCATGTGCCAGTCGCTCTTCCACAAGCCGGATCGAATCCTGACGGGCCTGCTCCATGGCCAACAGTCTTTCTTGTACCGATTTTATTGAATCAGCCACCCTGATACTGTCGATACGCCTCTGTTCAATAGCCAAAGCCTCTTTCTTGCTCACCCTGTTAAAATATTTACACGATGGCACAATGAACAACAAAAGAGTCAAAATTGATGGGATAACTATTTTCTTCATATCGGTATGATTTTTACAAGTTTCCAATAGCAAATATACAACACTTTTCAATAAATCTCTATCAACCGCAAAATTGTTCTCCCTTTCCTGTTGGGAAGAGCATAATCAACATATTCATTTTAATTGGTTTGCCAATAATTATTTTACTTGTGTTTATTTCATAAGAATTTGTAAATTAGTGGCCGCTCCGCTCCCAGTTACTGACATATTATGTATGAAAGTGTTGGAGCAACTGTAACGCCCGTTGATCTACCAATGTTTTTGGCAATTACAGGAAAAATTTGTTGTAATTACCATACTTATGAAAACAGAAAAAAAATAAATTTTTTATTCCTATGAAATCAATTATCCAGTTTTTTGAAGAAAGTGTCGACAAGTTCGGCAGTAATGTCTATTTATGGGAAAAACCTATGGACAAATATGAGGGAACCACGTATGAGGAGACAAAGATACAGGCTTTGGAGTTCGCGGCGGGGTTAATAAGTCTGGGAATAAAAAAAGGTGACAGGCTCAGTCTTATATCTGAAGGACGCAACAGTTGGGTAATAGGGGAACTTGGCATTCTATACGCGGGAGCTATGAACGTACCATTGTCAACCAAGCTCAACGCGGCAGAGGTTAAGTTCAGGCTTAACCATTCAGATTCAAGAATGGTCTTGACGTCAAACATTCAGTTTGAAAAAATCAAGCAGGTTATAGATGACTGTCCATTAATTGAAAAAATCATCCATCTCGACACACGCGAGGATTACGACAAAAATGAGATCCATTTTAATGAGGTTCGAAAACTTGGACGGGACTGGATGCCCAATGCCGAGAATAAAAAAGCGTTCGAGGAACTCAAAAACTCTATAAAGCCTGAGGATTTCGCGACTATTCTCTACACTTCCGGAACAACGGCCGATCCCAAGGGGATAATCCTAACCCACAGTAATTACATCACCAACGTTTATCAATCCTATAGTCTGATAGATATTCCCCCATTTTATAAGACACTGCTGATTTTACCCTGGGACCACTCATTTGCCCACACATGCGGTATATACGCCTTTATGGGAAAGGGGGCATCAATTGCTTCGGTAAAAACCGGCAAGTCTCCATTGGAGAGCCTTCGCAACCTTCCTACGTGCATAAAAGAGATAAAACCAAACTTATTGATGAGTGTACCCGCCATCGCCAAGAATTTCCGTAAAAACATTGAGAAGTCGATTCGCAACAAGGGTAAGTTCATGGAGATACTTTTCAACCATGCCCTGAAGGTCGCTTATGCCTACAACAAGGAGGGTTACAACAAGGGGCAAGGTTTTCAACTTTTGCGCAAGCCAATGTTAAAGCTATATGATAAGCTTATTTTCAGCAAGGTAAGGGAGGCTTTTGGAGGAGAGCTCGACTATTTTATAGGTGGAGGGGCTTTGCTTGATATCGAGTTGCAACGCTTCTTTTATGCTATTGGTGTTCCAATGTACCAAGGGTACGGTCTGAGCGAAGCGTCTCCGGTAATTTCATCCAATTCAGCTACAAAGCATAGGCTTGGATCATCCGGAGCACTCGTTAACAATATGAAGCTGAAGATATGTGACGATGATGGCAATGAATTGCCTGTTGGCGAAAAGGGTGAGATTGTCATCAAAGGTGGAAACGTAATGTACGGCTACTGGAAAAATGAAGCCGCCACGCTCGATGCGATAAGAGATGGGTGGCTGTACACCGGAGATATGGGTTACATGTCTCCCGATGGTTTTTTATATGTCCTCGGTCGCTTTAAAAGTCTCCTGATAGCCGATGATGGGGAAAAATTCAGTCCAGAAGGGATAGAAGAAGCCTTCTGTAACCAGTCAAAATACATCGATCAGTGTATGCTTTACAACAACCAGAAACCATATACAGTCGCCTTGATAGTGCCCAACCAGCACAACCTGAAAATATACCTCGACGAAAAAGAGATGACAGCCGACTCGGAAGAGGGAAAGCATATGATACTCCGATTAATTGAAAACGAGGTTTTTGAGTACAGAACCAATGGCAAATACGGCAAAATGTTTCCACAGAGGTGGTTGCCCGTGGCTTTGGGAATTCTTGAAGAGGGCTTTTCCGAGGATAACGGAATGATGAACTCATCGTTGAAGATGGTAAGAGGGAAGATACTCGACAAATACAGTGATTTTATTGACTTCCTTTACTCCGTTGAAGCCAAGGAAATTACAAACGATAGAAATATGCAGGAGGTTGAAAAGATGAAGCTCAGATAGTAGAATTTTATTATGAAGAAACTTAGCCATCTGGAGCCGAAGGAGTTATGGGGTTATTTCGAAGAGATTTGCGCCATACCCAGAATATCAAAGCACGAAGAACAGATCATTGATTACCTGAAACGTTTCGCCCAGGAACATAGTCTAAAATACAAACAGGATTCAACGGGCAACCTTCTGATAACAAAACCCTCATATAAAGGGTTTGAAAAAAGAGAGACCATTGTTCTCCAGAGTCACGTTGACATGGTTGGGGCCAAATTGCCGGGAAGTCGGCACGACTGGCACAAAGATCCCATTAAACCCCTTGTCAAAGGAGAATGGGTCGTGGCCAAAGAGACCACTCTGGGAGGAGACAATGGTATCGGTGTTGCCGCGCAGTTGGCGATATTGGCCGACAAGAATTTGGAATGTGGCACAATTGAGGCACTGTTTACCGTTGATGAAGAGACAGGTATGACCGGTGCCATTGGTTTGGAACCCTCTTTTATAAAAGGAAGGAGATTATTGAACCTGGATTCAGAAGATGAGGGGACAATTTTTATCGGGTGCGCCGGCGGAATAGATACAATGGCGCGAATGGAATATTCCATGGTAAAACCGGGAGAAGATACAATAGCGCTAAAAATAAAAATCAATGGTCTGCATGGGGGCCACTCAGGCGACGAGATAGACAAAGGATATGGAAACGCCATAAAGATCCTTAATGAAATATTGTTTTTATTGTCCGAAAAAGTTGGAATAGCTTTAAACTTTTTTGAGGGCGGAAACCTTCGAAACGCCATACCCAGGGAGGCAACAGCAAAAATTGTTATAAAAAGTGACGAGGAAAGCCAAACCAGAGAATTGATCCGGGAGTTTTTTGGAACAATAAAGGAGAGGTATGCTCAAAGCGAAAAAACCTTCAATATCTCCATCGACAAAACAGGCAGGCCCGAAAATGTTATGGACAACAGATCTATGATTGATCTGCTCGCATCCATCAACGAATGTCCAAATGGTGTTATAAACTGGTCAGAAGAGATGCCGGGTCTTGTGGAGACATCAACAAATCTGGCCATAATAAAAACCAACATCGAGGAAAACCAGATAACAATAGCCACATCACAAAGAAGTTCAATCGAATCAAGCAAGAAATCCCTTACCTCCACAATAAGCGATTGTTTTTCCAAAGTCGGGATGAAGGTCTCCCATTCCGACGGTTATCCCGGATGGAAGCCCAACATGAAGTCATTTCTTCTGGAAGCGACGAGGAGATCATATATAAAATTATTCGGCAGGGAGCCGAAAGTGACCGCGATCCACGCCGGACTGGAGTGTGGTCTGTTTTATGAAAAATTTGAAGGGATCGATATGGTCTCAATAGGTCCAACCATAAAAGGAGCGCATACCACGGAAGAGAGAATAGAGATAAAAACAGTGGCTATGTTTTGGGATCTACTACTGGACATTGTAAAAAATCTGTAACATATTTTCATAATATCGGGCAATTTTTATCTCTACCAGCTGTTTTCTATTTTATGGTGCCATCTGTTTTTTTGCGCTATAATTTTTATATTGCGCTACCTGTTTTTATACTTTATTTTTTATCATGAAAAGGATCGGGACATTCATCTTTATATCTTATGTGTTACTGTCGGTATGTGGCTTGGCTTATGCTCAGGAAATTATTTTGGAGCCTGTACCACAAGATTACCCTGTTATTGACACATTGGGATCGGAAGTGGAAATCCCTGTCACAAACATCATGATTGAAGCGGCGCCTGTACATAGCACTGTTAAATTTTTTACGCTAGAAAGTATAGACTCATTACAAAAAGAGGGGGCGATATTTTATACCCCCCAAGAGAAGCCATCCATTTTTTTATCAGCGGAACAGGCCCTGGAATATCTGCGAAACATAATCTCTCCTATATACTGGAGAGAAGAGAACGACCCTCTGAGGGAAAACATCGGAAGATTGGTTTACCATATTACCCAGCCTCATATTGATACAACCATAAACTATTTGACTACATACCAATACGATTCCCTGGATATTCCCTGGGAAAAATATTACAGATGGGACACTTTGACATTTGTTGTTCCTGATGTTCTGACAACAGATTCAACAGACATATTAATGCCTGTATCTTCAATCAAAGACACAACCATATTGGTTGTCGCGGATACCTTGAACAGTATTACACCCGCCGATGAACATCCTTTAAGACTTTCAACCGCTCCATATCAAATCGACTCCCTTTATACCGCTATCAATGCTCTGCTGAAAGAAGCGATAGACAGAGATTCAACAAACGTCAATATAACAGGTTTCGGTACCGGTGATATCGCCGTTTGGCTCAACTCCAAAAGCGGTATGGCGACCCGATACTGGCTTAAAAGCGATGCCGGCGATTCTGTAACTATTTGGATAAGTTCCCCTGAAAGGAATACCATCAATCTGATACTGGAGCATGGAGTAAACATAATTCGCCCCATATTGCGGAGCGGTTATTCCGAGGCTTCCATTGAAAGGGAAAAAATTGACAATACCGCATTGTTGGAGATAAACAACATTGAATACAAGAACCGATATTGGAAAACCCATGCCGATGCCTCATTCGCCCTAAACCAAACGGGAATGTCAAATTGGATCAAAGGGGGAGAAAACACCATCGCCGTGACCACTGAATTGGTAGGATATGCCGACTATGACAACAAAACCAAAAAAATCACTTCCAATAATTTCGCCAGAATCAAATATGGCTTGATCACCTCACAGGAGTATGGTGTCAGAAAAAATATAGACCTTCTCGAAACAAGTTCAAAAGTCAACACCAAAGCTTTCGGAAAATTTGATTTTTCAGGTTACATGTTAATTAAAACAACTATTGCCAAAGGTTATAAATATCCAAACGACTCAGTAGCGGTATCCAAGTTCATGAACCCGGGAACAATTACCGTTGGTGTCGGACTCGACTACAAGCCGAACAAAAAGTTATCAGTCAACTTCTCCCCTTTCTCTTATAAAGGCACTTTTGTTACGGATACCGTTAACATTGACCAGACGCTTTACGGGCTCGATAAGTCCAAAAAATCAAAACATGAACCAGGTATGGGCTTGCTTGTAAACCATACCTGGGATATGACCAAGAAAATAAAAATTATAAACAAACTACAACTGTTCACCAACTATATAGATAAACCCCAAAATGTTGATGTCGACTGGGAAATGACATTTACAGCCAAATTGAACTGGTTCACCGACTTCAAGCTCAACACCCACCTGATCTTTGACGACAACACAAAAACATTGGAATACGACAAAAAGGACAACCCTGTGTTATGGCCTGACGGGACCCAAAAGAGAAACGCGAGGATCCAATTCAAGGAGATTATAGGCTTCTCCTTTATTTTTACCTTCTGACAGATATCTATACAAATAGCCCAACAATTACAAAGATGGAGAACAAAAGGCTTGCTATGCCGTTTACCGTTCCGAAAGCGACATTCACCCTGCTCAGATCATTGGGTTTGACTATTATATGCTGATATACAAGAAGAGATATAAAAATCACTGCCCCAATAATATAAAACGGACCCGAATCGCCAATTATTCCCGCCAAAACAACAAGCAGAGCAGTAATAGTATGTACCAGGATGCTTACCAATATAGAGTTCTTTATCCCTATACTTGACGGTATTGAGCGAAGATTGTTCCTCTGATCGAACTCTTTGTCTTGCAGGGAGTAAATTATATCAAAGCCCCCTACCCAGGTAAGTACAATAAATGAATATATCAGGGGTAAAACATGGAACACCCCTGTAACAGCTATATAGGCCCCTATTGGAGCAAGGCTCAGACCCAAACCAACCACAAAATGACATAACGCGGTAAACCTTTTTGATAGGCTATAGCCCAAAATAACAATCAAAGCCACGGGAGAGAGCAATAATGTAAGTCGATTTATAAAAGCCGTTGTAACAACGAAAAGAGCGGCATTAACTATAACAAAAAGTGAAGCTGACCGTTTGCTTATCACCCCGGAAGGAATCTCCCTGCCCTTCGTCCTCGGATTCAGTGAGTCATATTTCGAGTCGACTATCCTGTTGAAGCCCATCGCCGCATTTCTGGCGAATACCATGCAAAGCACAACCAATATCAACAGTCTGAAACTAAAAGTCGAATCCGCTACTCCCATAAAAAAACCTATCAAGGCGAAAGGCATGGCAAAAACAGTATGGCCAAACCTCACGAATGACAGGTAGTTTTTTACCCTTTCAAGAAATTTGCCCATTTTCAGACCCAAGAAATTTATTGTAAAGGGAACAACTTTCATCGTCATACAAGGCAAAAATCACCTTTCTAGGGTATCTGCTCCTGCTCAGGAACCTCAATGTTTCGTTTAACGCGATCCTTGCCGCTATCTCTTTGGGAAATCTGTACGCCCCGGTAGAAATTGCCGGAAAAGCGATAACTTCTATTTTATTGGTCTTGGCTATTTCCAATGATCTTCTATATGCCGACCGCAGCAGATCAAACTCATCCCTATGGCCCCCATACCATATAGGTCCTACCGTATGGATAACATATTTCGCCTTCAGCCCGTATCCCAAAGTTAATTTCGCGTCACCTGTTTCGCATCCATTCAGTTTACTGCACTCCTCAAGAAGCTCCTTGCCCGCTGCTCTATGTATAGCGCCATCCACACCGCCTCCTCCAAGTAAAGAGTTGTTGGCCGCGTTCACTATAGCGCCAACTTCAAGGGTGGTTATGTCCCCCTGAAAAATTTCTATTCTGTTTTTTTCCATTACCTGATCTTAGCTCCCAGTTCCCTTTCAAATGCTGAAATAAAACTGTTCATTATTTTGTCGATATTTTTGTCGGTTAAGGTGTTGTTATCATCTCTGAGCGTAAAGGAAACAGCGTACGACTTTTTATTGTCTCCCAGTGACGCGGATTCATATACATCAAACAGATCCACATTCCTTAGAAGGTGCCGTTCCGTTTTGCCCGCTATATCCTTTATCTGATCGAATCTTACGCTTTTATCCACCAATAGGGCAAGATCTCTCCTAACCCAAGGATATTTGGGCAATTCAGAGAATACCACACTGTTTTTCCTTATAATTTTCATAACCAGGTCCCATTCTATATGGGCATAATAAACCTCTTGTTCTATATCGAATATTTTAAGGAACTTTTTGGATATCCTGCCAATTTCGGCCACGGGTTTATTGTTTACCAAATAATTTATTGCCTCAGCATAATATGCTTTAAGGTTCTCTCCTGTCTTGATCCGATCGGCATCTATTCCCAATCGCCCCAGTACCGCATCGACAGCGGTCTTTATATGAAAAAAGTTTGATGCTGTCTCATCACTGTTCCATCTCTTTCCGGAGACATTTCCGGATATAAAAAGGTCCAGTGATTTGCTTTGGTTAAAATCATCCGCCGATGGAACTTCACCTTCCCTCTTTTTTACGGAATAACAGTTCCCAAATTCGTAAAGTTTCATATCGGCGTTCTGGTGGTTGATATTCCGGGCCACAGAGTTCAGCCCTCCATATAGCAACGACTGGCGCATCGCGTTAAGGTCGCTGCTCAAAGGATTTGACAACAAGACCAACGAATCTTTATCAAAGGGTTCATTATCATAGAAAGTGGCCGGATTCAGGGAGTTACACATTATTTCCGCGAAGCCATTAGATGATAACATGTCGGATATTATATTGACAACTCTTTCGTTATCAGGTTTTTCCGAATAATATAAAATTGAATGGACATTATCGTCGATTTCAACATTGTTATAGCCATATATCCTCAGTATCTCCTCGACAACATCGGCTTCACACGTTACGTCAACCCTGTAAGCGGGCACTTCAAGATACAAACGGTCATCCCCTTCACTGATGATAATAAAATCCATTAACGCAAGGATCTTCCTGATCAAAGATCTGTCGATAGTTTTTCCAATAAGCCTGTCTATGTTGCGATACAATACCTCTACCCTGGCTTTTTCGATCTTTTTGGGGTATATATCCACAATGTTGGATGAAATCTTGCCTCCTCCAATCTCCTTTATGAGCATGGCGGCTCTCTTCAACGCATATATGGTTGACTCGTGGTCCACTCCCCTTTCGAAACGAAATGAAGAGTCGGTTTTTATCCCCAGTCTCCTTGAAGTTTTTCGAATTGTAACAGGGTTAAAATAGGCGCTTTCAAGGAATATGTTGACCGTGGATTCGGAGACACCGGATTCCAATCCCCCAAAAATACCGCCTATACACATACCCTCATTAACATCGCATATCATGAGATCTTTGCCATTAAGAGTCCTCTCGACACCATCGAGCGTAATAAATTTGGTCCCATCCGGAAGATTTTTCACAACTACTTTTTTCCCCGCTATCTTGTCGGCATCAAAAGAGTGCAAAGGTTGCCCTATTTCAAACTGAACAAAGTTTGTTATGTCCACCACATTGTTTATCGGGTTTAATCCTATGGACTTAAGCCGGTTTTTCAGCCAATCGGGAGATTCGCCAACGGTGACCCCGGAAACAGTAAGTCCGGCATAACGGGGACATGCTTCCGGGTTTACTATCTCAACTTCGTATGGGTTTTCGTTATTGTCTATTTTAAATTTATCAACAGAAGGTTTTATAGCGACAAAATCATCCCCATTGTTAACGCTCAGAAAAGCGGCGAGATCCCGTGCCACTCCAAAGTGGGAACCACAATCTATTCTGTTTGGTGTCAGACCTATTTCGTATATATAATCCACAATAATGTCGCAATATTCAGCCCCTTGTGTCCCGACTTTCGCCGAAGGATCCAAAACCATTATTCCATCATGTGAGTTTCCCAATCCCAGTTCATCTTCCGCGCAAATCATCCCTTCGGAAACCACGCCCCTGATCTTGGACCTTTTGATCTGAAAACTATCATTGCCCATATATATCGTTGTGCCGGCAGTCGCCACCAAAACCTTTTGTCCTGCCGCCACATTTGGAGCGCCACACACAATATTCAAGGGTTCACCGGCTCCAATATCCACGGTAGTAACCGAAAGATGGTCTGAATTGGCGTGCTTTTCACAGGTTAGCACCTCTCCAACAACAACCCCTTTCAGTCCTCCTTTAACGGATTCCCATACTTCCATCCCGTCAACTTCCAGACCTATATTTGTCAGTATCTCCGATAACTGATCAGGTTCAATATCAAAGTTCAAATAATCTTTAAGCCAGTTGTACGATATCTTCATCGGTATACTTTTTTAATTGAAAATAGAATAACTTAAGCTGAAAAGCCATATTTTACGATATTATCCTTTTCGTTTTTATAGATCGCGAAATTAAACAAATTAACCCAATAAGTTTACGGTAATATGTGCTATTTGGGATGTCTCCCCAAAACTTTAAGCCGAATATTTATATATTTGTGGGGTAAAAAAATGACGGTATGGTACAGCAGGTAGCTGAAAGGCTTATTTTGGTAACTAACGATGATGGGATAGATTCACAAGGATTGAAGGTGCTTTTTGAGGTCATGAAAGAATTCGGAAAGGTTGTAATGATATCTTCAAAGGAGGGGATGTCGGGCAAGTCTATGGCAATCACTGCGGTTAATCCATTGAGGGCCCACTTGGCGGAGGAGACTGACGACTACAAGGTTTACGTGACAAACGGCACCCCAACAGATTGCGTCAAACTGTCAATAAATAGTTTACTCGATAAAAAACCTGATTTGATAGTCTCCGGGATCAACCAGGGCGCGAACTCTTCCGTAAGCGTTCTCTATTCCGGAACCATGGGAGCGGTCATAGAGGGATGTCTTTACGGAATACCCTCCATAGGTTTTTCTCTCGACAGTTATTCGTCAAAAGCCGATTATTCGGTCTGCATTGAACCGGTAAGGGCCATTGTGCGTCATGTCTTGAACAATTCTCTACCAAAAGGTGTATGTCTTAATGTCAACATTCCCGCCCTCAAGGCCGGCGAACTCAAAGGAATGAAAGTGTGCAGGCAATCCACCGGAAACTGGGAAGAGGAGTTCGTCAAAAGAACCGATCCTATTGGAAAGGATTACTACTGGCTCACCGGAAAATACAACAACCATGAGCCCAATGCAGAGGATACAGATGAATGGGCCCTCTCTCACGGATATGTTTCAATTGTGCCACAAACAGTTGATATGACGGCTTTCAGCCATTTAGATAAATTCAAAGAACTCGAATCTTATGAAGAGAGAAAAATTGGATAAGGTCTGGTTCGGTGTTTTTACCGGCATATTCCTGCCTTTTATGATAGCATTCCTGGCTTTTCTGTTTTCAAAGGGAGGGCCAAACCTGAGGGCTTGGCTGATAAGAATAGAGATTGCCGACATTTACATACAGGCAATCTCATCATGTGTTTTTCCGAATATTTTGTTGTTCTTGCTTTTTAACAGGCTGGACATGCTAAAATCCTGTAAAGGTGTACTTGCGGCCACAATTTGTTGGTTAATATTGGTATTTATCTTAAAATTCTTCTTATAAAGCATTATGCTTTAACCTAACTGAGCCTCTTAGCATGGCAAATAGGCCTATTAAAAACAAAAATGAGTTGACAGATGAAATTCTTTATAATTGCGGGGGAACAGTCCGGTGACCTTCACGGATCCAATCTGGTAAAAGAGTTGTTTAAGCAAGATGATAGGGCCGAGATATATTGCTGGGGAGGCGATCTTATGGAAAAAGCGGGCGCAACACTGTTAATGCACTACAAAAAAAGTGCTTTCATGGGTTTCTCCATCATACTGAAAAACCTGACCACGATAATAGAAAATTTTAAGCTCTGTAAAAAGGATATCGAGAGGATAAAGCCCGACAGGATTATATTGATTGACTATGCGGGATTTAATCTTAGGATAGCTAAATTCGCCAAAAACAGGGGCTATACCGTATACTATTACATTTCGCCAAAATTCTGGGCATGGAACGAACGTAGGGTAAAAAAGGTAAAAAAATTTGTCGACAGGATGTTCATCATCTTCCCTTTTGAGGAACAATTTTACAAAAAGTGGGACATTCCCGTCAATTATTTGGGGAATCCGTTATCCGATGAGATAGAAAAACGGCTCCGGGAAATTCCCTCCCCGGAAAATATCAGAAAAGAACTGGCTTTGGGAGAGAAGCCCGTTATTGCCATTCTCGCGGGCAGCAGGCGGCATGAAGTAGAAGATATTTTACCACCAATGCTCAGGGCTACAAGCCATTTTCCCGAACATCAGATAGTCCTGGCCGGCGTCAAGAACCTGCCCGATGATCTTTATATGAAGATTATTGGCGATTATCCCGTCAAATTGATAAAAGAGAAGACATACGAGATTTTGTCCATTGCTGATGCCGCATTGGTAACCTCGGGAACAGCCACCCTTGAAACCGCTCTGATAGGAACGCCACAGGTTGTCTGTTATAAATCCGATCCAATATCTATGCTGATAGGTTGGATAGTGATAAAAGTAAAGTACATATCACTGGTTAACCTTATTGCCGACCGGGAAGTGGTAAAGGAGTTGATTGGATTCAACGCGAACGAAAAGAATATAAGATCGGAACTGGAATCAATTGTCCAAGGGGGAGAAAAACGGAAATCGATGCTGGAAGGTTATAGAGATATTAAGGAGAGATTGGGTAGTTCCGGAGCTTCGGAACGTATAGCCGCGGAAATTGTTAAACCCACTGTTTAACCCATAAACCAAGTGAAGAAAGAGATTTTTGTCCAACACTTAATTAAAACCTTTTTACTGTTTTTATTTTGCGCATCACCTGTTATGGCGAAAGGACAGGTCAAAATCAGACTTTTTTCGGAAAAACAGCCCTCTTCAACTTTGTTCGCTGTTACCAAAGGCAGTTACACCTTTGAGAGTTATAACGGGGAGAGATCACAACTAAGGGAAGGCGATTACCTTGTCATCTCCCTCTCCAATGAAAAGCTAGGAGTTAAAAATGGAACGGCTCCAGCTTTTTATTGTGATTCTATATCATTGGTTTCAAATGAAGAAGGAGGAAGGTTCACCCTCAGAATCAACGGTCAATCGCCTGAAAGGAGAAGATATTCGGGAAATTTGGGATGCAAACCCGATATGGGAACAATGGTTTTTATCAACCAGGTCGATATTGAAGAGTATGTCGCGGGCGTTGTTAGGGCTGAAGGGGGGCCCGGAAGAGACAAGGAATATATCAAAACACAGGCCATATTGGCGAGAACATATCTTTACAAATATATCGACAAGCATATTATTGATGGGTTTGACCTATGCGATGATACCCACTGTCAGGCCTATTTTGGAATAACGGACGACACCTCGATTGTACAAGCTGTCGAAGCCACAAAAGGGATGGTAATCATTGATGCCGATTCGGTTCCTATCCTTGCGGCGTTCCATTCAAACTGCGGAGGGGAAACTGCCCGCTCCGAAGATGTCTGGTTGACGGGCCTGCCCTATCTTACAAAAAAAACAGACCCACATTGTAGATCCTCCAACAACGCTCTTTGGGAAAAAACCATTCCACTTGACACCTGGGTGGAATATTTGAAAAACAAGGGTTATAATGGAACCAATATTAACGAACTTAACTTCACCCAAACCACAAGAAAACCAAAGTATGTCGCGGGGGAATTCTCTTTTCCCCTGACAACAATCCGAACCGATTTTGGACTGAGATCCACATTTTTTTCCATAAAAGTGCGTGATGACAAGATTGTTATCTCCGGCAAAGGATATGGCCATGGAGTGGGTCTATGCCAGGAGGGAGCCATGCAGATGGCTCTCAAAGGATACAGTTATGAAGATATTATCGAGTTTTACTATACAGGCGCGACAATATCAAAAGTATTCAAAACAGAAACCGAACAATAAGAGGCTCCTCTATAAAAACCTTATCCAAAAGGATAGTTTATTCTGGCAACAACGATTGAAGCTCAAGAATATAACACTCGTCGGCCGAAAAATTGATCCTTTCATGCAGTAGAACCCCCCCATCCTGATCTGTTATCTTTACATTGCCCGAAAAACTGATCTTGTTTCCCAACTCCTTGGTTATTGTTACCAGATCGGCCGCGCCGCATTGGGGAGCAGAAGAAAAAAACACTCCTGGATCCTGTGTCCCAACCAACACATTATCGAGATAATACCTGATTTCCATTACATCTCTGGAAGCCAGTTGTTGCGCTATAGGTTCCCTGAACCAAAACATTATTTTACCGGTGTAATTCTTTTCACAAGAAAAAAGCAGTATGACGCTTACAACAATCAATAAAAGAGGTATCTTCTTCATAACATTCTTTATTTAGCGCAAAAATAATCAATAAGCCGACAACAATGGAACTATATTTTTATTTTTAATAAAACTAACGGATAAACGAAAAAAATATTATTTGGAAACCCTCGTTAACTATTTATAGATAACTTATCAAAAAAAACTATTTTTACCGCCTATTAAAAATTTGGGAAGGATAAAACAATATGGTAGCCATATTAAAAAAGGAATTGAACGATTTTTTCAGCAATATTACGGGATATATCGTCATTATTGTCTTTCTCGTTATCAACAGCCTGTTTTTATGGGTATTGCCCACAGAATACAATATTCTTGAAAGTGGGTATGCCGGGCTCGATACTCTCTTTATCATTTCTCCCTGGGTCTTTTTGTTCCTTGTTCCGGCTGTAACCATGAAGAGCATAGCCGAGGAAAAAAGGCTGGGCACAATCGAGTTGATCTACTCAAGACCCATAACGGAAAGAGAGATAGTTTGGGGTAAGTTTTTCGCCGCCGTACTTCTAGTGCTTCTTTCTCTTTTACCTTGCGTAATTTATTACATATCTGTCTATCTCCTTGGTGAAACGCCCGGCAATATCGACAAAGGGGGAACTTTGGGAGCGTTTCTGGGACTTTTCTTTCTGGCCGCTATCTACGCCTCCGCGGGTATATTCGCCTCATCACTGACCGACAATCAGGTTGTCGCTTTTATTCTCGCCGTCTTTATCTGTTTTTTCCTTTACCTGGGGTTTGACGCTTTCGCCTATATGCCCGGGCTTAAAAAAATAGACGAAATAGTCATAAACCTTGGCATCAACGAACACTATACTTCTATTTCCAGGGGAGTTATAGACATCAAGGACGCCGCATATTTTGTCGCCCTGGCCTCTATCTTCAACGAGGCGACCCGTTTTATACTATTGTCCCGCAAATGGAAGAAAAAGCGTTGAACCATGAAAGAGAGAGACAACATAAAAAAGAGGCACATACGGGAATTCATCTTCACTGTTGCCGCTATTGTACTGGCAACTCTCCTCTTTTCCCGTATCCAGTTCAGGATCGACTTGACCGAAGATAAAAGGTATACCCTCTCCAAACCCACCAGGGAAATTTTGAGGCAGGTGGACAACGATCTTTTTGTGCAGGTTTATCTCGAGGGAGATATGCCTATCCCTCTTAAGCGGCTCCGAAGATCGGTTAAAAACATACTGGATGAGTTTAGAATCGCCTCCAACAAGAAGATAGACTATAAATTTATCAATCCGACCGACATTAAAGATACCGACCAGCGCAATGCCCTTTTCATGTCGCTTTACAACAAAGGGCTGAATCCTATAAACGTGCAGGTAAACGACGGGGAGGGGGGAAAATCGACAAAGATGATTTTTCCCGGAATGTTGGTAAATTATGACGGTATAGAGATACCCGTAAACATTCTTAAAAACAGTTGGCTCGTATCCTACGAGGATAATATCAGGCACTCCATTGAAGGGCTGGAATATGAGATTGCCCAAACCATCGCGACAATTACAGCCGACTCAATATATAAGATCGCCTTTATTGAAGGACATGCCGAACTCTACGAGGCTGAAGTGGCCGACATCACCTATAACCTTTCCAAATACTTTACTGTTGACAGAGGCTCAATAGGAGGTGTTCCGGGGATTCTCGACGATTATTCCGCGATCATTATCGCCGACCCGCTAATCGCCTTCAATGAAGCCGACAAGTTGATAATCGACCAGTATATCATGAACGGAGGCAAGGCACTTTGGATCGCCGAGGAGGTAAGGGTATCAGCGGATACGTTGGCACAAGGAGAAACACTCGCGATGTATAGGCCGTTGAACATTGAAGATCAGTTGTTCCGTTACGGAGTAAGGATCAATCCGGAAATTGTGCAGGATCTTGAATGCCAGATTATCCAAATAGCGGTTTCAACCTCCAGCGAGCAACAACAACTTATAAGTACCGGTTGGGTATATAATCCATTGTTGGTGCCGTCAATAGATCACCCTATTACGCGAAACATAAACAGAGTCAAGGGAGAATTTGTCAACACCATTGACACGGTAGGATTGGATCCCGCCATAAAAAAAACAATACTGCTGACAACCTCAACAAATTCCAGGACAATTACGCCACCTGTTATGATCAGACTCAGTGAAGCGGACGATGTAATCGACAGAAACAGCTTTAACCGCTCCAATATTCCGGTGGCTGTTTTGCTTGAAGGGGTTTTCCAGTCGGCCTTTAAAAACAGGATGACAGGAACAATTATAGATGATCCATCGTTTAAGGCCATAACCGAAAGCAAACCCACAAAAATGATAGTTGTCGCCGATGGGGATATTATAAGAAATGATTTGGACTACTCTTCCGGAACCGTAACCCCCTACCCACTAGGACAAGACCAATATACCGGGGAGATTATGGGAAACCGCGACTTCATTGTAAACTGTGTAAATTATCTTGTAGATGATAATGGTTTGATGGAACTCAGATCCAGGGAGATAAAAAGTAGGCTGCTCAATAAGACAAAAATAAACCAGGAGAGACTCAAATGGCAATCAATAAACATAATTGGTCCCCTGGCAATCGTCTTGTTCGCGGGTATTCTCTATAATTTCGCGAGAAGAAGGAGATATGCCGGGATAACTGACAATCAAAAATCGGGAAATTGATCGGAAAACAGGCGATAAAGAATATTATCTATGCGACATTGTTGCTCGCATTGGCCGTTATCCTCCTATTTATGGGAAACCAACAGCCCTTTGGCAAAAGATACAGTTCCTTCGCCATAAAGGATGGAGCGGAAATATCACTGATAGAATTCTCGCGGGGAAAGGAAAAACTGTCACTTGAAAAAAACAATGACGGTTCATGGGTTGTTAACGGCAATTATGAAGCTAGGGTGAACGGTATTACTTTTATAAAGGGAGTACTTGCCGGACTCGAAATTAAATCTACAGTTTCAGAAGAGATTTTTACCAAAGAGATAATTGCCAAAAAGATCGAACCGGTAAAAGTCAGGGTGTTTTCCGGAAATAAAACTATCGGTGGTTTTCTGGTTTATAAAACCCAATCCAATATTTATGGAAACATTATGAAAACAACTCCAAAATCTAAGCCGTTTATTGTCAACCTGCCCGGATATGATTTCGATATTGGTTCCGCCTTCACCCTCAACGAAAATTACTGGCGGCCATACACACTTTTTTCTTCTCTTCCGGCAGAAATAGCAAAAATTGAGCTTATAAACGGAGCCGATTCCCTCGCATCCTACACAATTGTCAACAATTTCCGGGAAAACAGTGTCAGTATTGAACCCACATTTGGCTCAAAACCGGACACTTCCCTTATAAAACGCTATCTGACATATTTTTCCATGGTTCCATTTGAATCATGGGCACTCAACATCCCTGCCGAGCAGATTGTTGAAATTACTGAAGGGAGATATATCTTCAAACTTACCATAAGCAAGACCAACGGAACAACCACCACTGTCACCTTCTGGCCAATGGATATGGATGGAAAATTGGATACCGACAGGCTTTGGGCAAGAATTGACAACAACGATAACCTGGTAACAGTAAAATATTTCGACATTGATCCTGTTATCAAGAAAAGAAGTTTTTTCTTTGTTGACCAAAAACTTTGAGGGATTGGAAATTTTTTATAAGTTTGATATTTGACAGGAACGGTTAGCGCTTATAACTTACCCCTGACAATCAATATGTTCTTATTGTTAAACTACTGATAAAAAACAGAAAAGATAATAAAACAAGAAACAGGCATAATCTTTTTCAATAACTGTTTCGTCGAGGAATGGTTAGGATATTATTATGCCAAAGCAATGCGGTTATAAAATATAAATTCTTAAAGTATGAAATTTGTCGTTTCCAGCACCGAGCTCCTTGGCCATCTTCAGGCCATAAGCAGGGTAATAAGTTCGAAAAACACCCTACCTATACTCGATTGTTTTCTTTTTAACCTATCTGACAATGAATTAGAGATAACAGCTTCAGATCTTGAATCAACGCTGATTACCAGGATTAAACTTGAAAATACCGAAGGCGATGGATTGATAGCCATTCCGGCGAAAATCCTGCTCGACTCCCTCAGGGAATTTTCGACACAGCCCCTGACGTTCGACATCGACAATCAAACCTTGGCGGTCGAGATATTTTCTGAAAATGGCAAGTTCAGTGTGGTGGGCCAAAACGGAACCGACTTCCCATCCCTACCCTCCATCAAAGAGGAGAGCCGCACTACCTTCAACATCGACGCTGAGGTAATGTTGGCGGGTATCAACAAAACGCTGTTCGCCACGGCTGATGACGAACTGCGTCCGGTTATGGGCGGTATATTTATTGAAGTGTCGACCGATAAAGTTACTTTCGTGGCGTCAGATGCCCATAAACTTGTAAAATACGAACGCAGCGATGCCTATGGCGATGAAATTTCGTCATTTATCCTGCCAAAGAAACCCGCATCATTGTTGAGAAACATCCTCCCCAGGGAGAGTGGAAGTTTTCCGGTCGAATTCGACGATAAAAACGCATATTTTAACCTGAACGATTACAAGGTGGTATGCCGACTGGTTGAAGGAAACTATCCCAACTACAATTCGGTAATCCCTAAAAACAATCCCAGAAAAATCACTGTGGACAGGGCTGAACTGTTCAACACTCTCAAAAGGGTTTCCGTATTCTCCAATGCCGCCAGCAACCTTGTTAAACTGCAGTTCACCGGTAACATGGTGACTGTCTCCGCTCAGGACATAGATTTCTCGCACTCAGCGTACGAGAGAATTAAATGCCAATATGATGGTGACAAGATGGAAATTGGTTTCAAATCCTTGTTTCTCCTTGAAATACTGGGCAATATAGACTCTCAGGATGTCAGTTTGGAACTGGCGGAACCCTCCCGTGCGGCTCTCTTCCTGCCGACTGAAAACGACAACCAATCTGAGGATCTTCTTATGCTCCTCATGCCTATGATGATAAACGCCTGACAATTGGAACTAAACCTAAAAAAAACTATTGTCTTCTTCGATCTGGAGACAACCGGCATAGATATAGTTAACGACCGTATCGTTGAGATATCCATACTTAAAATTGATGTTTCAGGAAATGAGGAGTGGCTCACAGCGAGGATAAATCCGGGTATTCCCATTCCGGCGGCCGCCACGGCCATACATGGCATAAGCGATGTCGATGTGGCCGATGCGCCACCATTCGCCGAGATGGCGGATAGTTTCGCCAGTTTTATGGGCGACGCCGACATCGCGGGATATAACGTATTAAGGTTTGACGTACCATTGTTGGCCGAAGAATTCTTGCGAGCGGGCGTCAACTTCGACTTTAATAACAGAAGATACATTGACGTTCAGGTAATATTCCACAAAAAAGAGCCACGAACATTGGCCGCCGCCTACCAGTTTTATTGCGACAAGCAGTTGAGCGACGCGCATAGCTCGAAAGCCGACACCCAGGCCACCTATGAGGTTCTGAAGGCACAACTCGACACTTACGGCGACCTTGAAAACGATGTCGGCAAATTGGCCGAGTTCACCGACTCCGATGAAAAAAATGTTGACCTCGTGGGAAGGATCATTCTCAACAATAAAGGAGAAAAGACCATCAACTTCGGAAAATATAAAGGGAAAACTATTGCCGAGATCATTCAGATAGACAAAGGATACCTGGAATGGATACTTAGAAACGACTTTCCACTTTATACAAAGAAAATTTTATCCGATATTATTGGTAAATAGGCCCTTTGGCCTTTTTATATTTAACGGTCACAAATGAAAATTATTTGCGTTGGTCTGAACTATAAAAAACATTTGGCCGAGCTTAACCGACCCC
>DUOU01000031.1 GCA_012838685.1 Bacteroidota bacterium
ATATTATCACCGTCATCAATATAACTGTTAGTGTAGCTGCTCCAGAAATAGGGCACCAACTGCCGATAAAACCTTCCTGATTTAAATAACAGTGGTACCGAGATGGTTCCCGTAAAGTTCAGACTGGGTTCCAGATCGGAATACCGCAGGGAGGTCCTGCCTCTTCCCATAATCGTATTCTGCCCTCCATAATCGACTCTTGCCTGCAAAACCGGGTATTTCCCTTTGAACTCCATCTTGGAGTGGATTTTGAATTTTTTATCGCTATACTCCAACCCTACCGATGAAATTACGGTACTTAAAAGATTTTGGCTAAAAAGAGTCGCTCCCGGTTTTACCGAGGAATAATCGCTGGTAACTTCGTCCAAATCGACATATAAGGGCAAAAAACTGTGAAAATTGAAAATTGAAAGGGCTTTGTTATAAGGTTTAACTTCGTATTGAATCGGGTCGCTTTCGGAAACCAATCCTCCGCGGGGTTCAAAGTTATCTATCAGAAAGTGTCCCGATTTTGTCGGATAATAGTTGGGTGTTGATGCCAAATCCACTAAACATACTTTATTGCCCATAGCGGTATAATCGCTGAAAATCAATCTATTTCCGTTGGCGTAAAGGTCAATGGCTCCAAATCTTGAATCAGTAAGTTGGACTGTTTTTCCATTCGGACCCTCCATATAACCGTTTTCAACGCCGGAAACCGAACCAACATAAAAAACTGTATCGTTACGGACAAAAGCGGTCTGAATATCCGCTCTTCCCCCTGCTTTGATTACCTTCCAGCCATCCGACTCCGAAAGTGTAAGTGTTACTATCCCTTCCCCGGCATCGGTTAACGATATAAAAGTTATTTTGTCGGAGTCAAAAGACCAATC
Source organism: Bacteroidota bacterium (assembly GCA_012838685.1). GTDB lineage: Bacteria > Bacteroidota > Bacteroidia > Bacteroidales > VadinHA17 > LD21. The sequence goes on from DUOU01000031.1 coordinate 873, forward strand.
CGGATTTTCAAGAAACATATTGTCCTTTGTTGGATAAGAGATAAGCAGATCGCCCGTTTCGGCGTCAAGAATATCAACGCTGTTTTTATTGTCAACACTGTTGTTGACCGCGGCTATCCTTTTTCCGTCCGGAGATATGGCAACCGACATATATCGGGTTTTGGATGTGAGTCTCTTTACTCTGCCCGTAGAAAAATCCATTATTTTTACTATCGAGAAGTCTCTGTTGCCCCATCTTGGATCAGGCACTTTTTCCACCCATACGATCCTATCCTTTGAGGCCGATATCTCATAAGGGTAAATGTCGCCCGGAGCATGAATGACCTTTTCCGTGGAGTCAGTAATGTTTATCGATACTAACCGGATAGAGTTCGACATCGATGTTTTCAGAGCCACAATATGATCTTGGCCGACAATTACCGGAGAGTAGTAACTCTGATATTCTCTTTCGGAAGCCTTAACTATTGGCTCATATTCCTTCGTGTCGGAAAGCTCCAAATCCATCGTCCAAAGCTTTCCAAGAGTATCAAACGTAAATTCGTAAAGCCCTTTTCTCGAATATCCCGTGTTTTTCTTCAGGCTAAAATACACGGGGGTTACAGTAAATGGATATCTGGCCGTGAAATCCATCACATTGTTCCAGATATCTTCGCCATATTCCAAAAAAGCTGTTGTTACGACCTGATATCCGGTATGATAATAGCTTGGGACAAAATCCTTGTATGACCCATTTATCAATTTGTCATATTTGTAGATTCCTCCCTTTTCGGCGGCTATAGCTTTCAGAGATTTCTGGAAGGCGGCGCTATTGCCTCTTCCGTATCCTCCATACAACGTTTCATTGAAAACAGCGTGACCCTCAAGATACCACTTGGGCAACATTCCGGAGATAAGACCGGTATAGTGCTCACCCAAAAGGGTTCTGCCTACCTTTGAAATCCCTTTTTTCATTGATGACACCTGGAACACATGTGTCAATTCGTGAATGGCGAGCTGTTCCACCGGATCCACAGGCATATCATGTTCGCCCGGGGAGGGATAAAGTTCTATTCTTTTGGGTGCCCAAACTACCGTGCCGTTCGTTCGGGTGGAATAACTATGGACAACTACCGGTATATTAAAGTCCAAATCGTTGAAGTCCCCTTTAAGCTCCTCATATGCCAGCTCCAGTTTCCTGGCTAGCAGTTGCCCCTCATCCCCATAACTCTCGGGAAATAT
>DUOU01000302.1 GCA_012838685.1 Bacteroidota bacterium
AGAAACGTAAAACTGTTTGTACTGGTGTTGAGATGTTCCGTAAGATTCTTGATACGGGTGAAGCTGGAGATAACGTAGGTCTACTTCTTCGCGGTGTCGACAAAGATGAGATCAAAAGAGGTATGGTTCTAGCTAAACCAGGTTCTATTACACCCCATACGAAATTCAAAGCTGAGGTTTATGTTCTTAAGAAAGAAGAAGGTGGACGCCATACACCGTTCCACAATAAATACAGACCGCAGTTCTATCTTCGTACTCTTGATATTACCGGTGAAATTTCACTTCCCGAAGGACGTGAGATGGTAATGCCCGGTGATCACGTAACTATTACTGTAGATCTTATATATCCTGTTGCTATCAATGTTGGACTTCGCTTCGCTATTCGTGAAGGAGGCAGGACGGTTGGTGCTGGTCAGGTATCTGAAATTATCAAATAAAATATTTATATGTATAACAATAAATTGTATTCCGGAAACGGAGTACAATTTATTATACACGGGTGTAGCTCAGTTGGTAGAGCACTGGTCTCCAAAACCAGGTGTCGGGAGTTCGAGCCTCTCCTCCCGTGCAAATAGTCATCGTTATGAGCATAAAAGGATATTTTAAGGAATCATTTACTGAACTTGTTCACAAAGTAACATGGCCCACATGGAATGAACTTCAGAACAGCGCCGGATTGGTTATGGTGGCGACTTTGATAATCGCTGTTATTGTCTCCCTAATGGATTTGTCGTTCAGTAAGATAATGGAATTTGTTTATAGGTTGTTATACTAAATTAAGGAAACCTCATAAAATGGGTGAGAATTTAAAGAAATGGTACGTGCTTCGCGCCATAGGTGGTAAAGAGAACAAAGTCAAAGAGTATATTGATAACGAGGTCTCCCGGCTGCATCTGGAAGAGTATGTATCCCAAGTGCTTATACCTAAGGAAAAAGTTTATCAAATCAGATCTGGCAAAAAGATTTCCAAGGAGAGGGCTTTTTTCCCGGGGTATGTCTTGGTAGAAGCTGTACTTGTTGGGGAGATTCCCCATTTTCTCAGGAGTGTTCCCAATGTGATAGGTTTTCTTGGCTCCCAAACAGGTGATCCTGTTCCTTTGAGAAAGTCGGAAATAAACAGGATTCTCGGTAAAGTTGATGAGCTTAACGCTAGTGATGAAGAGTTGAATATTCCGTTCTTTGTTGGGGAACCGGTTAAGGTAATCGATGGTCCGTTCAACAGTTTCACCGGCATCATAGAGGAGGTAAACGAAGAAAAAAAGAAATTAAAGGTTATGGTCAAGATATTCGGCAGGAAAACGCCGCTTGAACTTAGCTTTATGCAGGTTGAAAAAGAGAGTTGATTGAATTAAAATTTTGGCGGTTATGATAATTATAATGCTTCCTGAATAATCGCCAAGCATTCGCAATAAAAACGCAAAATTAAAAGTATGGCAAAAGAAGTTGCTGGATTAATCAAATTGCAAATTCGGGGCGGAGCAGCCAATCCATCTCCACCGGTTGGACCCGCACTGGGTTCCAAGGGTGTGAATATAATGGAATTCTGCAAGCAGTTCAATGCCAGAACCCAGGACAAGGCCGGTAAGGTAATCCCGGTCGTTATAACGGTTTATGCGGATAAATCGTTTGATTTTGTCACAAAAACACCGCCTGTTGCGGTGCAGTTATTGGAGGTCACTAAAATTAAGAAGGGTTCCAATGAACCTAATAGGAATAAAATGGCTTCAATAACATGGGATCAGGTAAAAACTATCGCGGAAGACAAAATGGAGGATCTGAACTGTTTTACAGTTGAGTCGGCTATGAGAATGGTGGCTGGTACCGCTAGAAGTATGGGAATCACTGTTAAGGGTGCTTTCCCTGGCAAAAACTAATTAGAAATAAGCAAAGATGACCAAACTTACCAAAAACCGTAAAGCAGCCCTTGACTTGATTGACAAGGATAAGGCTTATACGTTAAAAGAAGCGGCTGTTTTGGTGAAAGAGATTACCAAAACCAAGTTTGATGCTTCTGTAGATATCGATGTAAGGTTAGGTATTGACCCAAGGAAGTCCAACCAAATGGTCCGGGGAGTTGTTTCGCTTCCCCATGGTACTGGGAAAGAGACAAAAGTTCTCGTCTTATGTACACCTGATAAGGAGGCTGAAGCAAAAGAAGCCGGAGCAGATTTTGTGGGTCTTGACGAATATATCGACAAGATCAAGGCAGGATGGACCGATGTGGATGTGATAATAACCATGCCATCTGTTATGGGAAAAGTAGGTGCGTTAGGAAGGATTCTCGGTCCCCGGGGATTGATGCCTAACCCCAAAAGCGGAACCGTTACAATGGAGGTTGGTAAGGCAGTAAAGGAGGTAAAGCAGGGTAAAATCGACTTTAAGGTCGATAAGAACGGTATAGTTCACGCTTCTGTTGGAAAAGTTTCTTTTGAGCCTGATATGATCGTCGATAACGCCAGAGAATTTATTTCTACGGTTGTTAAACTGAAACCGGTAGCGGCGAAAGGTACTTACATTCGTAGCCTGTACCTTTCAAGCACAATGAGCCCGGGAATTAAGCTTGACCCTAAAGGTCTTGATGATTAATATTTTAACTCGATGATGTATGAGACGAGAAGAGAAAAGCGCTATAATTGAAAACCTTACGGCAAAATTGAAAGAATACAGTCATTTTTATTTGACTGATACGGCCGCGTTGAACGCTGCGGACACGAGTGACCTTAGAAGGATGTGTTTCAAGAACGACGTTAAACTGATTGTTGTCAAGAACACCCTCCTGAAGAGGGCACTTGAAGAGTCTGAAATAAACTTTGAAGAACTTTATCCGGTTCTTAAAGGTACTACGTCCATCATGTTTTCCAATACCGGCAATGGTCCGGCGAAACTCATTAAAGAGTTCAGGAGAAGTCATGATAAACCTGTCTTAAAAGGCGCATATGTACAAGAATCATTCTATGTAGGCGATAATATGCTTGATTCCCTTGTTTCGGTTAAAACGAAGGAAGAGCTTGTTGGCGACGTTATCTCGTTGCTGCAATCGCCGGTAAAGAATGTTATCTCCGCGCTTCAGTCAGGTGGAAATACAATTCATGGTGTGCTTGAAACACTATCAAAGAAAAACAACTAATAGTATTATCAATTTAAATTAAATAGAAATGGCAGATCTTAAGAAATTTGCGGAAGAACTGGTTAGCCTTACTGTTAAGGAAGTAAATGAACTCGCTACAATTCTTAAAGAAGAGTACGGTATCGAACCCGCGGCGGCAGCTGTAGCGGTTGCTGGCTCGGTAGCCGGCGGCGATGCCCCGGCAGTTGAAGAAAAAACATCATTTGATGTTATTCTTACAAGTGCTGGCGGTCAAAAATTACAAGTTGTTAAACTGGTTAAAGATATTACCGGTCTTGGACTAAAAGAGGCTAAGGCAGTAGTTGATTCTGCTCCTGCTCCTGTTAAAGAGGGCGTATCTAAAGACGAAGCTGAGGCCGTCAAAAATCAGTTGATCGAAGTTGGCGCTGAGGTTGAGATTAAATAAGAAATATCTTATTGATAAGTTTTAGGTTTAGTTCCGGCCAACTGGCCGGAACTGAGCCTTTTTGTTCTTTATTTTACAAGTTCTTTTTTAACGTTCATTTTCCCGGGTAATTTGCTGTTTAGTAATATTATGCTTAGGAAAGTGTCCATTTAAACCATTTATAAATGTCCTCAATTACCACCGAAAGAATAAGTTTTTCTTCCAGAAAAAAACAACTAGAGTATCCTGATTTGCTGGATATTCAATTAAAATCATTTGGAGAGTTCTTTCAGCTCGGAACAACTCCCGAAAACAGGAAACGAGAAGGACTTTACAAAGTGTTCGCGGAGAATTTTCCGATCACTGATACCCGAAACAACTTTGTTCTTGAGTTTCTTGACTATTATGTCGACCCCCCACGCTATTCTGTCGAGGAATGCATAGAAAGAGGACTAACTTTCAGCGTGCCTCTAAAAGCAAAACTGAAATTATATTGTACCGATCCCGAGCATGAAGATTTTGACACGGTGATACAGGATGTATATCTTGGAGCCGTTCCTTATATGACCGATAAAGGTTCTTTTATTATAAACGGAGCTGAAAGAGTTATAGTATCCCAATTACATAGGTCCCCTGGTGTCTTTTTTGGCCAGAGTATCCACGCCAATGGAACAAAACTTTATTCGGCCAGAATTATTCCTTTCAAAGGGTCGTGGATAGAATTCGCCACCGATATAAACAATGTGATGTACGCTTATATCGATCGCAAGAAAAAACTGCCGGTAACAACATTGTTAAGGGCTATCGGCTTTGAAAGTGATAAGGAAATTCTCGAAATATTCAACCTTGCCGAAGAACATAAAGTCTCAAAAACAAATCTAAAAAGACTTTTGGGTCGCAAGTTGGCGGCCAGAGTATTAAAAACATGGATTGAAGACTTTGTTGATGAGGATACCGGAGAGGTTGTATCGATAGAAAGAAATGAGGTAGTACTCGACAGGGAGACAGTTATTGAACCCGGACATATTGATCTTATAGTAGAATCAGGCGCGAAAACAATTCTTCTTCACAAAGAGGAGGCTTCCATGTCAGATTTCGCCATTATTTATAACACACTGCAAAAGGATCCATGTAACTCTGAAAAAGAGGCTGTAGTCTATATTTACCGTCAGTTGCGCAACGCTGAACCTCCAGATGAGGCAACTGCCCGCGACGTAATCGAAAAATTGTTCTTCTCCGATAAAAGATATGATCTTGGTGAAGTTGGAAGATACAGAATAAACAGGAAACTGGGACTGGAAACCGGCATGGATGTTAAAATCCTTACCAGGGAGGATATCATTAAAATTATTGGACATCTTATTGAACTGGTCAACTCAAAAACGGACGTTGATGATATTGACCATTTGAGCAACAGAAGGGTACGTACGGTTGGAGAACAGCTTTACACCCAGTTTGGAGTGGGCCTGGCACGTATGGCCCGCACTATTCGCGAAAGGATGAACGTAAGGGATAATGAGGTGTTCACTCCTGTTGATCTTATCAACTCTAAGACACTCTCCTCCGTTATCAATTCATTTTTTGGCACAAACCAGCTCTCCCAGTTTATGGATCAAACCAATCCACTGGCGGAGATGACCAATAAACGTCGTTTGTCCGCTTTGGGTCCCGGTGGTCTTTCACGCGAAAGAGCGGGATTTGAAGTAAGGGACGTCCATTATACCCACTACGGAAGATTGTGTCCTATCGAGACTCCCGAAGGACCGAATATCGGTCTGATCTCCTCATTGTGCATTTACGCTAAAATCAATGAATTGGGTTTCATAGAAACCCCTTACTATAAGGTTAACAACGGTAAAGTGGACATGAGTGAAGAAGGTCTTGTGTGGCTTAGCGCCGAGGAGGAGGAATATAAGGTTGTCGCCCAGGCTAACGCTCCTCTCACCCCAGACGGTTCATTCGCGAACCCGAGGGTAAAATGTAGGTACGAGGCTGACTATCCTTTCGATGAGGTAGAAAAAGTTGACCTTATGGATGTTGCTCCGAACCAGATCACCTCTATAGCCGCCTCACTGATTCCATTTTTGGAACATGACGACGCTAACAGGGCTCTTATGGGTTCAAACATGATGCGCCAGGCTGTTCCGCTTATGAGTCCGGAGGCCCCTATTGTCGGAACCGGACTGGAAGAGAGAATAATCAAGGATAGCAGGGTACTTGTCACCGCTGAAGGTGATGGAGTAGTGGAGTATGTCGATGCGGACGAAATAGTTATCCGTTATACAAGGACCGATGAGGAAAAATTTGTCAGCTTTGACGACGATGTCAAACGTTACCATCTTCCAAAATACAGAAAGACCAACCAGAATACCTGTATAAACCTGGTTCCAATAGTAAAGAAAGGAGATAAGGTAGTTAATGGCCAGATTCTTACAGAAGGGTATGGCACAAAAAACGGGGAATTGGCCCTGGGCAGGAATCTAAAGGTTGTCTTTATGCCATGGAAAGGATACAATTTTGAGGATGCCATTGTAATATCCGAAAAGGTTGTCCAGCAAGATATGTTCACCTCGATACATGTTGATGAATACCTGCTTGAGGTCAGGGATACCAAAAGAGGCCTGGAAGAACTTACCGCTGATATTCCCAATGTCTCCGAAGAGGCTACAAAAGATCTTGATGAGAACGGTATAATCAGGATAGGCGCCCATATCAAACCGGGAGACATTATGATCGGAAAGATAACCCCGAAAGGGGAGTCAGATCCTTCTCCCGAAGAGAAACTGCTTCGTGCCATATTTGGGGATAAAGCAGGTGATGTAAAGGACGCTTCACTTAAAGCGGGTCCATCTCTGGAGGGGGTGGTTATCGATAAAAAACTGTTTACAAGGGCCATCAAGGATCGCAAAGCAAAAGCGATGGAAAAACCGCTCATAGAGAAATTGGACAATGAGTTCAATAAGAGTATTGAAGATCTGAGGGCCCGTTTGGTAGACAAACTTTTTATCCTCGTGAATGGAAAAACTTCACAGGGAGTAAAAGATTATCTGAATGTTGATATCATTCCAAAGGGCAATAAATTTACCCTCAAACAATTGCAGGATATAGACTTTCTGAATATCAATCCAAACAAATGGACGACCGACAAAAAGAAAAATGACAGCATAAAACTGCTTTTACACAATTATGCCATCAAATTCAAGCAAATTGACGGAGTGTACAAGCGTAAAAAGTATAGTCTTACAATTGGGGATGAGCTTCCCGCGGGTATAGTCCGTTTGGCCAAAGTTTATGTAGCCAAGAAGAGAAAAATAAAGGTTGGCGATAAGATGGCGGGTAGACACGGCAACAAAGGCATTGTGGCCAAAATAGTTCGTGTTGAGGATATGCCATTCCTTGAGGATGGAACACCTGTCGATATAGTGCTCAACCCTCTGGGAGTGCCTTCCAGGATGAATCTTGGCCAGATATATGAAACAGTTCTGGGTTGGGCCGGACAGAAACTGGGGCTTCATTTCTCGACCCCGATTTTTGACGGAGCCTCCCTTGATGATATTACGAAATATACCGATGAGGCCGGTCTGCCCGCTTGCGGTACTACCTACCTGTATGATGGGGGAACCGGCGAGAAATTTGATCAACCCGCGACAGTAGGTGTAATATATATGCTGAAACTGGGACATATGGTTGACGATAAGATGCACGCGCGCTCAATAGGACCCTACTCTCTCATTACCCAGCAACCATTGGGTGGTAAGGCCCAGTTTGGTGGTCAGCGTTTTGGTGAGATGGAGGTTTGGGCTCTTGAAGCTTTTGGTGCCGCTCATACCTTACAGGAGATTCTTACTATCAAGTCGGATGATGTTATTGGAAGAGCAAAAGCTTATGAAGCTATTGTTAAGGGTGAGCCGATGCCTCAACCGGGCATTCCTGAATCTCTTAATGTTCTTTTACATGAGTTGAGAGGTCTGGGTTTGAGTATAGTACTCGATTGACCGCTCTTGTTTTAATTATTTTAGAATAAAAAAATTCAGAATATGTCACTCAAAAGAGATAACAAAACAAAAACCAGTTACTCAAAAATATCTATAGGATTGGCATCGCCCGAGGAGATACTCGATCGTTCGAGCGGTGAGGTGCTAAAACCCGAAACTATAAATTACCGCACATATAAACCTGAACGGGACGGTCTCTTCTGTGAAAGGATCTTTGGTCCGGTCAAGGATTTTGAGTGCCATTGCGGAAAATACAAACGTATCAGGTACAAAGGAATAGTATGCGACCGCTGTGGTGTTGAGGTAACGGAAAAGAAGGTCAGAAGGGAAAGAATGGGGCATATATCCCTGGTTGTTCCCGTGGCACATATATGGTATTTCAGGTCTCTGCCCAACAAAATTGGATACCTGTTGGGCTTGCCGACAAAAAAACTTGATTCCATCATTTACTATGAGAGATATGTGGTCATCAATCCTGGAATAAAGGCAGCTGACGGTATTAATTATCTCGATTTTCTCACGGAAGAGGAATATGTGGAGATTATTGAGTCTCTTCCCAAGGAAAACCAGTACCTTGAGGATGGGCATCCCGATAAATTCGTGGCCGATATGGGAGCTGAAGCTCTATTGAAACTGTTGTCGGCCATTGATTTGGACGAACTCTCATACTCACTGCGCCATAAAGCCAATACAGAAACTTCACAGCAAAGGAAGAATGAGGCCCTGAAACGGCTTCAGGTTGTTGAGGCCTTCAGGGATTCCAAAAAGGTCAACAAACCTGAATGGATGATAATCAAGGTTGTTCCTGTGATACCACCTGAGCTCCGACCTCTGGTTCCACTTGATGGAGGCCGTTTCGCCACAAGTGATCTGAACGATCTTTATCGCAGGGTTATCATAAGAAATAACCGACTGAAAAGGCTTATCGAGATAAAAGCTCCCGAAGTTATTCTACGCAACGAAAAGCGTATGCTCCAGGAAGCTGTCGACTCATTGTTCGATAATTCCAGAAAAGCGAATGCCGTTAAAACCGACGCCAATCGTCCACTCAAATCACTAAGTGACAGTTTGAAAGGTAAACAAGGCAGGTTCCGTCAGAACCTTCTTGGCAAAAGGGTCGACTATTCGGCACGTTCGGTTATTGTCGTGGGTCCTGAAATGCGTCTGCATGAATGTGGTTTGCCAAAGGATATGGCGGCAGAGCTTTACAAACCATTTATCATAAGAAAACTGATAGAGAGAGGTATCGTAAAAACAGTAAAGTCGGCCAAAAAAATTGTCGATAGAAAAGACCCGGTTGTTTGGGATATCCTTGAAAATGTTCTTAAAGGTCATCCCGTGCTGCTTAACCGTGCTCCTACATTGCATCGCCTGGGTATCCAGGCTTTCCAGCCAAAATTGATCGAGGGAAAGGCCATCCAGTTGCATCCGTTGGTTTGTACGGCTTTTAATGCCGACTTTGATGGAGACCAGATGGCGGTCCATTTGCCATTGGGCAATGCCGCCATACTTGAGGCGCAAATGTTGATGCTGGCTTCACATAATGTCTTGAACCCGGCAAATGGTGCTCCCGTTACGGTACCTTCACAGGATATGGTTCTTGGTTTGTACTATATGACAAAACCAAGGGTCAGCACACCGGACTATAAGGTAAAAGGCGAGGGTTTGGTTTTCTATTCAGCTGAAGAGGTTAATATAGCGTACAATGAGGGCCGCGTTGAACTTCATGCTCTCATAAAGGTCAATATTGACGATATTGTTGATGGAAATCCTGTTAAGCATATTATTGAAACCACGGTAGGTAGGGTACTGTTTAATGAAGTGATTCCCCCGGAGGTTGGCTTCATAAATGAAATCCTCACTAAAAAATCGTTAAGGGATATTATTTCCAAGGTTCTCAAATTGTCTGGAATGGCGAAGACAGCCGCTTTCCTTGACGACATTAAAGATCTGGGTTACGAGATGGCTTTCAAAGGAGGGCTCTCTTTCAATCTTGAAGATGTGATTGTTCCCGATGAAAAAGCCAAATTTGTCAGTGAGGGTTATGAGCAGGTTGAGGATGTGCTCAATAACTATAATATGGGGTGGATCACCAATAACGAGAGATATAACCAGATAATCGATATTTGGGGGCATATAAACACCAATCTCACACGGGCCCTGATGAATCAATTATCGACTGACAAACAGGGGTTCAATTCACTCTATATGATGCTCGACTCCGGGGCCAGGGGTTCTCAGGAACAGATTCGCCAGCTCTCCGGTATGAGGGGCCTTATGGCGAAACCCCAGAAATCGGGGGCAACAGGAGCCGAAATTATTGAAAACCCGATTCTTTCCAACTTTAAGGAGGGATTATCGGTTCTTGAGTACTTTATCTCTACTCACGGTGCCCGTAAAGGTCTTGCCGATACCGCGTTGAAAACAGCTGATGCCGGTTATCTTACCCGTCGTTTGGTGGATGTTTCGCAGGATGTCATCATTACGGAAGAGGACTGCGGAACTCTCAGGGGGTTGGTGGCTACCGCGATCAAGAAGAACGAAGAAGTTGTTGAGACTCTTTATGAAAGGATACTTGGCAGAACCACGGTTCACGATATTTATCACCCTCTTACAGGCGAATTGATAATAGGAGCATGTGAAGAACTTACGGAAGAGATATCGAAAATTATCGAAGATTCTCCGATTGAACAGGTTGAAATCAGATCAGTTCTGACCTGCGAGTCCAAAAAGGGAGTATGCGCCAGATGTTACGGCCGTAATCTCGCTACCGGAAAGATGGTTCAAAAGGGAGAAGCGGTCGGAGTAATCGCGGCCCAAAGTATCGGAGAGCCGGGCACCCAGCTTACCCTTCGCAC
>DUOU01000303.1 GCA_012838685.1 Bacteroidota bacterium
TGCATGCGGTTTGAGATGCTAGTACGGCTCCCAGAGAGCCAGCTGCCGCTACCCTTAAAAAATCTCTTCTTGATTGTAACTTTCCCATTGTAATTGATTTTGATATTATTGTTTTGTTTTAAGTGTATTTTCTATGTAATCCGTAAAATTAACACAAAAATTTAAGAAACAGTAATAGTAGGAAAAAAATGACGATCAAAATGGTTACTTAAGCAATTATAACCTGTTTTAAACCCATCCGCGGTCACGACATGCCTGGGCAACCCTGTTAACGGCAATAACGTAGGCCGCATCCCTCATCTTCATTTTATTTGATCTGGCAAAATCGCTGACAGACAAATAGGCGGAAGTCATTTTCTTGTCGAGTTTCTCGAGTACTTCCTCCTTTTCCCAGAAATAATTCATATTACACTGAACCTGTTCAAAATAGCTGCACACAACACCTCCTGCATTCGCGAGAAAATCAGGAATCACATGTATCTTATTCTGATTAATGATTGAATCGGCATCGCGGGCGGTGGGTCCGTTGGCGCCTTCAGCCAAAATTCTCACGCTTTTATTTATATTTTTTACATTGTCGGCTCTTATCTGGTTTTCAAGAGCGGCCGGAATTAAAATATCCACCTCCTGTTCCATCCATGCGTTGCCCGACAACACCTCATATCCCAGATCGCGGGCTTTGTTTTTGTCTATTCCACCAAAAGAGTCTGTGATGGCGATCAATTCTTTGAAATCGATACCGGTTTTTTTTCTGAATGAATAGCTGGCTTTATCGGCTTCGTCCCATGAAGAGACACAAATGACTTTTCCCCCCATTTTTTGGTATCGTTCAATAGCGTATTTGGCAACATTACCAAATCCCTGTACGCTTGCGGTCGTATTTTCGGGTTTGATGTCCAACTCTTTCAGCGCTTCGCGTAAGGTGATAATAACCCCATATCCGGTTGCTTCCGTTCTACCTTTTGACCCTCCCATGCCCACAGGTTTTCCTGTGATAAAACCGGGTAACTTTTCACCGCGTATCGTTTCATACTCATCGAGCATCCAGAGCATATGCTGGGGATTTGTCATGACATCGGGCGCAGGAACGTCGATATTGGGACCTAAATTTTTTACGATCTGGCGTACCCACCCGCGACATATCTGCTCCTGTTCCGCTTTGCTCAAATGGTGTGGATCGCAAATAACGCCTCCTTTTCCGCCACCCAAAGGTATGTCGGCCACGGATGTTTTCCAGGTCATCCACATTGACAAGGCTTTCACGGTATCAATAGTTTCCATAGGGTGAAAACGGATGCCTCCTTTCGCGGGTCCGCGGGCATCGTTGTGTTGTACCCTGAATCCCTTGAAAACTTTGACATTCCCATCATCCATCTTCACGGGAATAAGGAAATGGTACTCACGCATTGGATTTCGTAAAAGTTCTCTGACGGCTTGATCCAGGTTTAATAGATCGGCTGCATGATCAAACTGCTTTTGGGCGGTTTCAAATGGGTTATAAGTATTGTCGTTCATAGTTTTTAAAATTTCCGCGAATATAACCGATTCATTTGAGTTATAAGGTGAGTTGGCGCAAAAATAAGTGCGCGTAACTTCAATGGTCAGTTAACCCGGTTACGATGGCCTGTCTCTTTATAAGATGCTTCTTTTTCTTGTCCGCGATATTTGTAACAAATGCTATCCGTTAATCAGCTCAAAATAACCTTTTTCAACATCGTAGTTATAAATCTCACCTGTTTCAATTATATAATACCACCCGATAATGTTTAAGGTATCGTTGTTGTAACGTTCAAGCACGTATGGATAGGTAAGCAAGTGGGTTATCTGTTCTACCACGTTCATCTGTTAGGTCATCCATTCCCGCTCGGCGTTCGTGGCCTTGGGGAGCATCTGCGTCACTTTGTTTTTTACCGGACGCGACAATTCGAGCCAAAGGTTGGTATGGGGCAAATTCTTCATCTCCTCTTCGGTTTTGTACAAAGCCGCGCAGCCTCCACAATTGGAATGTCCACAAACAATGATATTTTCGACTCCCAGGGATAGGACAGCATATTCTATGGCCGAACTGATAGCTGGATAGTTGACCCCTTTTTTATAAGGGGGTATTATGTTCGCGACGCTGCGTATTATAAACAACTCGCCCGGAATGGTGGAGGTTATAAGTGACGGCACCAAACGAGAATCTGAGCATCCAATAAAAAGGGTGTGAGGTTTTTGAGAATTGCTTAAGTCACCGAATAAGCCTTTATGTTTGTCGAAGTCTTTCTTCCTGAAAGAAATCGCGCCATCATTTAATTTGTCCATAATTCCCTGTTTTTTTCGTTAAACAAGATGTTAACTATCTCTCTTTTCTATTGTGACAGTTCTTTGAAGTGGTCTAATTGTTCCGAACACTGTTTTTGTTGGTTATTCGACAAATATAATCAATTAGTGGATTCAACTTATCCGCGCGACTTTATTCTCTTAAAAAGCAAAAAAACATCTGTAACTTTTTGCCTTATTGTTTGTTGGCTCCGGCAATTTGGGTTTTCTTCTTACTGGTTATAGTGAATATATCTCTTTTCAACGGAGCTTTCGCAAATAAAAGAGATTCCATCGTTATAAAGAGCCATATATTCCGCGTAAACCCTATTGGGCCGCGATTCATTGTAATGGTTGATGATTACCAGTTTACCTTTATCCAAAAAACTTTGGGCTCCGTCATGATCCCACCAATCCTTTTCATCGTGGTAAGATTCATATAAAACGCCATCAAAGGCATCTGCCTCAACTACATGGTTTTTTGCCATACATTTTAACCCCTTGGAATGGGCATAATCGCAAAGTTCCTGATAATAGGCTATTCCTTCCGGCTCAGGAACAGAAATTCCGTAATCCGCGGCATCATCACAAAAAAACCAATCCATATTATCAAATTCCACCCAATCACAGCCCCATTCGGCAAGTTTGTCGATTCTCTTCTTCATAATCGAAATGATGCCTGTAGTAACCTTTTTGACAAAGTATTCGCCTTCCCATTCCGCCCATTGTTCATCAACCAGGAAAGGTTGCATAGCGGTAAAATCCTCTCTCCAGTCCTCTCCGGTTCCTATACTGATATACCCGCCCACTTCATTGTTATTGGCCTTAATTTCAGGAATTTTTTTGGCTATTCCCGGTTCAAAAGGGTCAATAATAACATATGCGTTTCTCGCGTCCGCTATTATATCGTCAACATTGTCGGGATCAAAATTCTCGCTGTATGCCTGGTTGTACACCGGAACGGCTTGACTGTTCCCATGCGGTTTTATTTCATCATCCTTTTCACAAGAGAGAGCGATAATGCCAAAAAAAAGGATCAACATATTCCACTTGTCAAATAATCTTCTGATCTCCGTCTTTCGCGATGTTTTCATTATTATTTATTAAAGTTGACAGTTGGCGTCGCAAAAAGTTGCCGATCGCGGGCGATCTTCCGCCAAATGTTTATATTGTTGCCAAGCGTTCTTCTGATTTCAAGGCAATTTTATATCTGAATTTTCACTGAGTATTATTAATAGAAAATCGCTCCCGCGACCTGTTGCCCAAGGCTTAAAAGTTGGCCTTTCAGAGTTTGAATAACTGTCTAAATACAAACACTCTCCCGAGCGTGGGTTGAACCAGTAGGCTTTTACCCTGTCTGAACCTATTTTTGACAAATCCGGTTGAATTGGCCTGCCCCGGGGTGTATACGCTATTATGAAATCCTTGTCCATCCCGATAGAACTTACGATATACCCCTCGTCTTCAGGGTTATCACTTAAAATCAGATCTTGATTGTTGACCATTTTTTGCCAAGGAAACGAGGTCAATAAGTTTTTCATGTATAGCATTTGTCTTGAACCGGGCAAGTTCAACGCCTCTTTCCACCCGGTCCTCGCTTGTGAAACCGGCTCTACTCCAATAGTGTACATTTGCCAAATATCGTGACATCCATATGTGTATCCCGCTGCTCCTGACAACATTGTCCAATATGCTGTTAATCTGACATCAGAATCATCCAACCAATCATGTTCCCCGGGCTCCCAAAATCTTTCCATAGAGTTTTCATACCTGGGTTCAGCTTCGATCACTGGTCTGGGAGGATCTGTTTTATGGCTTTCAATAACAAATTTATATTCTTTTACCCTTCGGTCATGCCCACTTTGAAACATGTCAAAGTCAAGCCATTCGACATTAAAAGCATCGGTGGATTTATATGCGCCCGCAGGGTGATAAGTCATAAGGTGAAGGGTGTCAATTTTCCTGATTCCTTTCGCCATAGCCATAATTATATCATACTGGTCATCATTTTCGGGCATCCTGTCTCCGCCGAGAATCCAAATCAAATTGTTTCTGTCTAAATATCTTTTGGCCAAAATTTCTCCATATTTTTCCCCGTTTTCAGGGGTAAAAATAACAGGTCCCGCTCCCCACTTGAGGTTAAATTTATCGCCCCAGGTTGGGAGCAAGCCAATGTACATACCTAATTCTTCTGCCTTATCTATTACATAATCAACCAGTTCAAAGTAACTTTCATTTATCTTTTCGGGATTATTGCCTATTAATGGCTTATCTCCATAAGCGTTTGGTGTATTCAGTCCATCAAGCTCGGCAAGTATCACGGCTGAAATAACTGAAAAGCCCTTTGATGCCCTGTCTGTCAGGTACAGATCAATTTCCTCCTTATTTAATCTATGGATCAATTTCCAGGCTGTGCCACCCAACCAAAAAAACGGCTCGCCATCCTGGGTCACAAGATATCTGCGATCGTCTGAAATTCTCAACAGTTGGGTCTCCTGTCCATATGTAAACAGAGATATGAATCCAAAGATTAAAATCCAAAAAGTATTTTTCATGCGATATTTTTTATAAATGTCCGGCAACGTTGTCTGTATGCTTGGGCTCTCCGTACAATATGGCTGTTCCAACAAAAAGCAGAAATACCTATGGGTTTAAATGATCTCATGTTCGCGGCCCTCTACTTGTCAAAGCTGGCCCGGGTTATTTCAACTCCCGTGGGAAAACTCAAATCGCTTTGATCTTCGGCGGTGATAAATATAGCCGTGGCGTTATGGGGAGTTGTAACTTTAAGATTGGTATTTCTCGCGTTGCGGTTTGTTAGCCTACCAACATTGATTACTGATTTATTGTCGCTTATTATCCAAACAATATAGTGACTTCTTGGAGGGTTTAGCCTGTCGGCGGCCGCCAGGTTGTTCGCGGTCAATTCTATTATATAATTATCGTGCTTGTCCTGTTTCTTCTTGGCAGTGATTACGGCGGCAGGCGTAACATTTGAAACAGGGAATTTTACTGTTGTCGCGCAAGAGGCCAAAAGCGCTGCAGCAACAACAAATATCAAAGTTTTGATAGTTTTCACGTTTATATTATTAATCTGTTTTTCCTACTCTTATGGCTTTTCGGAATCCGCCTGTTAAAAGTTGTTATCTTGTTTTGTGTATATTCTTATCTCAACTCTGCGTTCCTCTTTTATCACAATATCCGATGCGAAAGTATCTCCAAAATTTTGAAAAAAGATATTCTCTTTTTCGATCCATGGAGCAATTATTTCCGATAAGTAGTTTAGCCGACGGTTGGTGATCTCTTTGTTTATGATTTCATCTCCCGAACTATCGGTATATCCTGAAAGTGTTGCTTTCACCACAACCTTGTTACTGTCCAGTTCTTCAATCTGTCGTAAAATATTTTCTTCCTCGATTGGTTTTATCTCTTCCAGCAGGTAATAGGCAACAAGAAGGGTAGTATCCGTTATCATGGCATTTTCGTTTTGCACCGCGGAAATGGTCGTATCCTTGTCGGTCATAATTTGTTTCTCAAGGCTTAGTACTTGAGATTTAAGCAGCTCTATAGTGTCGTGTAATGATTGAAAGTCTTTTTCTATGTAAACGGTATCTCTTTTTTGAGATATAAACTGAAGATTCCGCAGTTGATTTCTAAGATATTGAATCGTATCGTTTTTTTCCAGGAACATTCGCATGGTTATGGTATCGGTTTGCTGGCTGTCGGGTAGGGGGGACTGTCGCGGTTCTCCGGTAACCCAATCCTGCTGAGATGTTTCGGTGAGCAAGGATTGCATTTGGTTCAGTTGACCCTGTAACAGTTGAATTTGATCATCCTTGGCTCTTAGTTGTTGGGCGTAATAGTCGGATTGTTGGCCGGCCGACGGCTGTACCTGCTCCCTGTTTGTTTGTGTTGGCCCGGGCGTTATGTAAGGAGCGCTTTGCAATGAGTTCACCTGATTCTGCAGATTGTTGATCAATTCATCTTTACTCCTCAGAAGTTGCAGGATAAGTTGATCGTTTTTTTGGTTTTCCGCTGCCGATGTTCCTGCCGTTTCCCGTATCACATAAACAGTGTCCGCCTTCAGGTAAGTATATTTTTTAAGTTCATTTATCTGGTTTCGCAACATGGTGATAGTGTCATTTTTTACCAGCAACAGTTGCTTGAGATCAGCCTCTTTCAGCGAATTATCCGTTTGCCGGAACGGTTCTGTCTTTTCTCCGATAATGCTTGTATCGGATATTCCTGTAAAATGTTTTTGAAGTTCGAACATTTGACGATGAAGCAATTGAACAGAGTCAGCAATCCGCCTGAGCTGGTACTTAACTTCATTCAGATTTATACTGTCGGAAGATACCATAATTATCTCTTTGGCGGGGAGCGAATCGCTTTTCCGCCCTGTCTCAATGATAGCCGTTGTATCTCCTATCTCCAAAGGAAATTCACCGGTATAAGCGGTAGAATCACTATGCGGAATAGAATTGTCAACATATAAACCCGTATAGGCCGGCATTCGCGCTCCGCATGAAAACAGGGCAAGCGCTATGGCGCTGACAATCGCGATCCATATTATTTTTTTATACCCATCCATAGGTCAAGTTCTAAAGCCAATCCGGCGGTTGGTAAGACTGATAAATTATCAAAACCTTGACTCCCTTTTTCTCCTAAAACAAGCACTCCCGCGTTGAAACGCACCAAATTAAACACCCTGAATCCAAGTCCCGTATAAATGGGCAGGTTTACGCCCGGAGTCATGTATTCGATGCCGTTGTCATCAACAACGGGCTTTAACAGCACCCCTGTAGAAAATCCAAAAGAATCGAATATTCGCGCTCTTGAGGTCAGCCGGCTTTTGTTGTTGAAAGGTATGGTCAATCCTACTCCCGGGGTGAAATTAATGTTGTGCACCGATGTGTTGTTTATGCTTACCGTTTTGTCCCAGGCATACATCCCAACATTTATGGGAAGGGTAAAAGGTTCTTTGTCCGTTTCAACAGATGTGATGTTTACCTGTCTGTGGTGTTGCACTAATTAGCTGTTTATGAAGGGGGTGAGTTCCGAGCTGATCAAAGCTACAAGATGCTCTACCTTATCGGAAATTAATTCATTGGCGATATCATCTCTTTCTATTCGGGTAGTTCGCTTAAAGAACCTGTCAAACCTGAAGTCGCTCTGTTTTTTCAGTTCTTCCAGCACCAAGGAAGAGGGCGCTTGCATGGGGATGAAATTTTTTGATTCAAAATGTTCGAACGATTCGCTGATAATCTGATTTAACTTATTGTAAACATCTTTCGGCTTGTTCACCACAACATTTTTTCCGTCAAAATAGATGTTGTTCATCAAAAAAAACCGTACCCTATCTTCCACATCTTTGAGTAGATCTTCTTTTTGGGACGATGTCAGTAATCGGTATGTAATAATTTCAAAATCATATTTTGTGTTGGATCTCAAAATAGGAGGCACAACAATACTGAATGACTCCGATATGTTTTGTTCGACCCTGTTCCATACAAAGGAATGCAGAATGTAATTTTTTCCTTCGTAGAAAATATTTACTTTCACGAATTCGGATCTCTTTGCCAGCTTCGCCCATTACTACAAATGGGTTATCAAATGGGATTCTTGGATTGTTATAAAAGGAGCCCGATTCAAAGTCGACCTTTACAATCCTTTCCTGTGCCTGCAAGCAGGAAAAGAACAAAACCATGATGGCTATTACAGAGGGAACTTTTTTCATTAAACGCTATTATTTTTATTATTCCTACTCATAAGGCTTTTCGGTGATGCCCCGTTTATTTGAGTGGTTTCCAATCTCCACTTTTCAAGGGAACAAAAGTATAAAGTTGTTCGGTATATTGTTCCAATAAAATTAAATTCATATGTTCTATCTTCAATGCTTGTTTGTTAATTTCCTATGACTAAACAATTTAGAGAGAAACCGTTGTTTGGGCGATATCCAATATTTTCGACAATGTATGGATTAATTTACCATAGATTTACTTGAAACGAAGCATTATGGCATGTTTCAATTTTTAGGACAGCGTTTCAATAAACGCGTTGAAACTGTCATGATTGTCTTTTAGTTGTTGATGTTCGTGTCTGTTTTTGAAGCCTGTTTTTCAGAAATAGGGTAATCCAGGTCGCGGAAACAAATGGAAATGTAAGTTGCGGAAGGTTGAATTTCATCATCAACAGGCTGATGCCAAGAGAGAGAACTATCGAGATCGAAACCCAGATGCCGTCTTTGACCTGATTTCCGGCAAAAACTATCGCGCACAATACGGCGTTAAAACCATAAAACCCGAGGTTGATATCGTCGATTGGGGCGGAAAAGCCGAAAGCTATGATGTCGGAAACAATCGCTCCCGCAAGTCCGTACAGCGCCGCTATGGGCGAACTGATAAAGACGGCGACAAAGAACAACACTCCCGATACCAATTTGTTCTGGAAAATCACCTGTCCGAAGCTTTTGAACCCATCGGATAGGGCATCGATAGGATGGACGACGGCAGTTGCCGGTGTAGACAGTAAATCGCCGCAAAAATTGTTGCAGATAAACAGTATCAACCAGGTTACCAAAACAAACGGGAAGGTGAACGCGGGGATATTATGTTTTATAAAAAAGTGTTGCAACATTGCCGCCAACATAGACCCGATAACGACAATAGCCCAGGCCCAAACCGTTGGCTTCAGGAACATCATTACCGC
Organism: Bacteroidota bacterium; assembly: GCA_012838685.1. Classification (GTDB taxonomy): domain Bacteria; phylum Bacteroidota; class Bacteroidia; order Bacteroidales; family VadinHA17; genus LD21. Next base: position 9,010 of record DUOU01000303.1, read on the forward strand.
TACTCCGACCAGTGCGGCGCTAAATCCGTAAATACCTTTGTTGATTTCCGTTTTGTCGTATTTCAGCAGATGGGCGGTGGCCGTTCCGCATACGGTTGCCAAAAGCGCGGCAAAACCCATGGCGGTCGAGCCGTAGAAAATACCGACAAGAAACAGCAAACCGGTAATGTTGTTTTCTTGGAGCATTATTTGTCCGAGTCCATTTAGTATCACGGAGATAACGGATGTGGACTTGGCGAGCGGTCTATTTTTATTGCTAAGTTTCGGGGCCATTTCGTTCGTGATGCGGGTTACAAATTTTTTAACTCATTACAAACCTGCCATTGCTTATATGTATGCATTGTCAACGGCTGGGCTTTCTATTCGGATTGTTAATCTTGATTGGATCTTGACGAGTATCGAAAATATCGGTAATCAATATTCCTTCTTTAATCTTTCTATCTATAGATAATCTTGTAGTTTCCTTTTACAAGGTATCTATGGCCTTGTTCCAGCGTTGCCAATGTTTCTTCAATATTATATATTCTTGTACACCTCCTCAAAGGGCACTCTAA
>DUOU01000304.1 GCA_012838685.1 Bacteroidota bacterium
TGCCCACAGTACTTTTGTTTAGAATGTTGAGAAAATCCGGTGTTCTCATTGAAAGAACCAGAGCAAATGCTTTCCGTCCGGATACCGATATTTTGCCGGAAGAAGGCCGATTGCGTTTGTTTGAAACCGCAGCGGCCATATTTACAATCGGTGCCGCAGGGTCTCTTTATTCAGGATATTTTATCGCGGGAGGGGATTTGGCAAAAGAATTTTTACTTGCTGCAGTGGTCATGATTATTGGTGTATCTTTAAGGTTTGTACCATATATAACGAAAAACCATACCATACAAAACACCCTCTTTCTGATATTAAGTGTCGTGGGTATGTCTTTTTTCATAATTAAAGATATTGGAGCAATAACAGTATGGGCAGTGTATATAATATTTCTTCTGTATTCCATTGTCCTTAATAGTAACGTCCATACTTTTATATTTTTGGTCATTACCCTGATCATTCAGGTTATTCTTGGGATACTTTATCCGAAGGTTTATACCGTTATCGACAGTGCTCAGTATATGAAAAGAGTTTTTATTATTGTACTTTCTTTTTTTGCCGTGCGATACCTGACAAGCGAGTATGCTTCAAAGCTGAAAGGATATCAAAGATTTGCAAAAGAACAAGAAGTGCTTGAAAAAATTTCAACCAACTTTCTTTCGGTCAACAACGAAAATGCCAATGAGAAAACTGACGAAATGTTTAAATTGGCTGCTGAAATACTTGATTTTGATAACGCATATTTATTCGAGTTCGACGCAGGTTATGAAAATGCAACGGTGCTCAATACGTATACAAGAAATATTGAGGGTAAATTATCTCTTTTTGATCCGGGAACGAAGTTTAAGACAGCGGATTTTCCCGAAGTTGAAACCCTGATAGCTCGAAAGTTACCTATACTGTGTGAAGATGTCGCAGATATTTCCGGCGATGAAGCCGGAGAACAAAGGAAATTTTTCCTGTCAAGAGGAATCAACTCCTTTTTTGCACTACCATTAACAATCGACAACAAAACAGAAGGATTTTTTGTCATTGAATACAGTGACCGAAGTGATAAAAGATTCACGGAAAGCCGATTACACTTTTTGAAAATTATTACAAATATACTGGGAGACACAAGGAAAAAGATTTTATACGAAGAAAGACTCTATAACTTTGCTTATTTTGATGAAACCACAAAATTGGCGAACAGGAATATGCTGATCAGGAGACTGGAGCAAAGCATACATGACAAAAACGAATCAGGGGAAGTAGCTGTTTTTAATATTGAACTTGAGAACCTGAGGATGATTAAAGATACCTTCGGTCATAGTGTAGGTGAACAGGTCGTGATAAAAGCGGCGACAATTCTCGAAAAGCTGTTAGAGGGATGTTGTTATCTTTCAAGGACAGGTGAAGGCGAGTTTGTTGTTGTTCTGCCTCAGGTGGAAAATCCTGAGCATATACAGGAGTGCGCAAAAAGGTTGCTTGCTTCTTTTTCTCGTCCCATATCAACCGATACAGGAATAGAAGCATTATTCGTCGCTGTCCGTATAGGCATAGCCGTGTATCCGGATGATGGAAGAGATGCGACCACTCTTTTGAGGAGTGCCGATTTGGCGGGCTATGAAGCGAAAAGCAGTCATGAGAGGATTGTTTTCTATGCGGAACGGCTGGAAAGCCATATTGCGGAAACCACCTTGTTTACGAACAGGCTTTTCAGATCGTTGCAAAATGACGAGTTTTTCTTGGAGTTTCAACCACAGATCAGCTGCGATACAGGAAAAACCGTCGGGATAGAAGCCTTGCTCAGATGGACCAGTGACGACAACAAAAGAGTACCACCGGATCGATTCATCCCGATTCTTGAGCAAACGGGATTGATTTATGATGTGGGGCTCTGGGTTTTGGATCAAACGCTTCAAGAGCAAAAAAGGCTTGTTAAAAACGGCTTTTCACATCTTCGCTGTTCTGTAAATGTATCAGTTGTACAATTCGAAGAAGAAAATTTCGTTCTTGATTTTGCAAAAATAATACGGGAAAGTCAGGTAAATCCCAAATATATTGAGCTGGAAATTACCGAAAGTTTGTTCTCTGAAAATCCTGAGGAAATAATTAAAAAACTTTACAAATTAAAAGAGTTGGGAGTCAAAATTGCCATCGATGATTTCGGCAGAGGATATTCATCATTAAATCGGTTGAAAGTGGTGCCTTTTGACAGAATAAAAATAGACAAAGAGATTATCGATTATATCGATTTGGAAAGAAAAAGGGCTCCTTTGACCGAAACGATTATTTCATTAGCCAGAACCTTTAGGGCGAATGTTACCGCCGAAGGTGTAGAAACCAAGGAACAGGCGGATTTTCTGAAAAGCTTGGCCTGCGATGAAATACAAGGGTATTATTTTTCGAGACCTCTCTCACCGACGGCGCTGGAAAAATTTCTTAAAAAAGAAAATGATATGGGATTAAAAAATTGTGTTGACAAAAGATAAAAGGAGATGATAAAGTAGGCCAATACAATTGAATATGTCTTAAATGCGTTTGAGCAGAAAGAGTAGTTGGGCGAAAAGCTTCAGAGAATTGCCGGGTGGTGCGAGGCAACAGTAATACCCCAATGAAGTTCATTCTTGCGAGCGGTGTGTTGAACTGATAGTAGGCA
>DUOU01000032.1 GCA_012838685.1 Bacteroidota bacterium
CTTGAAAAATAGCTCAATAACAGTTAGAGTACTTTTCGCAGGTTCAGGCTGCCTCCGCGGGTTTGGAAGACATTTCTGGATAGTATTGGGCCGCTTACTTCATCATAACACGGTTATTCAGTCCATGATATAGTCCATAATAGGATGACCGTGATTATGTTTATGATTGTTGAGACATGACGCTATAAAATTTGGGACATAAATAATAGAATGGAAATAAAACACGACTTGTACCTCGGCGATTGTGAAGATGTACTAAAAAAAATCCCTGATAATTCAGTAGATTTGATTTTTACATCTCCACCATATGCTGATCAAAGAAAAAAAACATATGGCGGGATTCATCCTGACGATTATGTAGAGTGGTTTTTGCCTAAAACAGAGCAGATGTTGAGGGTTCTTAAACCAACTGGAACTTTTGTTCTTAATATCAAAGAGAAAGTAGTTGACGGCGAAAGAAGCACTTATGTTATGGAATTGATTCTCGCCATGAGAAAACAAGGGTGGCTATGGACTGAAGAGTTTATATGGCATAAAAAGAATTGTTATCCAGGTAAATGGCCTAATAGATTTAGGGATGCCTGGGAGCGACTGCTGCAATTTAATAAAAATAAAAAATTTAGTATGTATCAGGAAGAAGTCATGGTACCTATGGGAGATTGGACTAAAACAAGATTAAAAAACTTGAGTGAAACAGACAAAACAAGAGATGAATCAAAAGTTGGAAGCGGTTTTGGAAAAAATATATCTAATTGGCTTGAGAGAGATAAGGCATATCCAACAAATGTTTTACATCTTGCTACCGAGTGCAATAATAAAAATCACAGTGCTGCATTCCCCGAAGGTTTGCCGGAATGGTTTATAAAACTTTTTACCCAGGCCGGCGACACAGTTATGGACCCCTTTATGGGCTCAGGGACGACTAATATAGTTGCGAGTAGGATGCGTAGAAATTCGATTGGGATAGAAATTGTTAAAGATTATTATGAAATGGTAAAATCTCAAATACAACCCGTTGAACTATATTTATTTGAACAAAAGGAAAATTATGGATAGCCTTAGGTTGAAAGATGTTACGCAATATGTAGAGGATAATATTGGATCATTCCATGAAAAACGAATATCGAGTTTAGATTCATTAAAATTAAGCAGTGTTCTGAAAAGAAAAAATCCCTACCTATTTAAAGCAAAATATGTCTTGACAGCTGAAGAGATTATACGAGGATTGGTTGACGCACATATATCTTCTAATGAAGAAACTCTATTTGGAGATTGGTTAGAAGGGTTGGCTATTTTTATCAATAGCAAAGTTTACGACGGCTGGAAGTCCGGCATACAGGGTATTGACCTGGAGTTTGATAATAATGGCAAGAGGTACATCGTAAATATTAAATCCGGTCCTAATTGGGGTAACAGCAGCCAAATTGCAAAGATGAAAGATGACTTTAAAACCGCACAAAGGACATTAAGAACAAGCAATTCCAGGCTATCTATAGTATGCGTCAATGGTTGTTGCTATGGCAGAGATAATAAACCAGATAAGGGTGATTATTTTAAATACTGCGGCCAAAGGTTCTGGGAATTTATATCAGGAAATTCGAATTTATATACTGAAATCATAGAACCATTAGGGCACAAAGCAAAAGAAAGAAATGAAGACTTTAATCAGGCATACAGCAACCGTATAAATATATTTACAAAGGAGTTTCTCAAACAGTTCTGTAGTGATAATGGAGCAATTAACTGGGAAAGCCTTGTACAGTTTAATTCCTCTATCAAATAATATTGAAAACACAAAAGACACGGAAAGGTTTTAACTTTCCATACTACTATCGACCAACTTCTTGTTTTTTGAGAGAGATTTTCTTCAAATTAGCGTTTTAGTGTCGCCTCGCCGAGGCTCAGACTTAGGGGGGCATCCACCCCCAGGTTCCGCTTCGCTGCACCTGGGGTTACTCATGGTTGCGCCTCTCCGAGGCTAGAGTGGCTCTCAGGTCACTCGGGTCAAGCAGGCGGCGACCCGGAGCGCTTCTTCAGACTGAATAGCTAAAAAACTGATACGCGAATCCGCATGCAATCCTATCCCGGCGAGCAACAACCATACACAAAAATTTCCGTGTATTCCGTGTATTCAGTGGTTACAACAGCAACCCAAAAAACAAAAATTTCGTGTCCTTTCGTGTTTTTCGTGGTTAAAAAATAGGCTGTGGACGGAGAGTCCACCCTAAGTCTTTCGTGGCATAAAAACTGGAATTGCCCTCGGCTTTGCCGTCGAGGGCGTCATTCAGCGATTGGCGTCACCATCACGTCGTCGATGCGGACGCTTCCCTCCTGGTGGAAGAAGCGCACAAGCAGTCTTGGTTCATCGCCTTTGTCGGCGTCCAGGGTGAACGTCTGCCAAGCGTCATCTTTGACTTCGAAGGTGAGGCTGCCCGTCGTTCCTTTGAATGGATAGCCTTTGGCGTTGGGCGCTGCCGCCTCGTATTTGCCGGTCC
>DUOU01000033.1 GCA_012838685.1 Bacteroidota bacterium
CAGATCCGGACATCGATTGGACCGTGTTTCCATTAAAATAAAATGTCCCACCAATAGCGTTCAAAGCAGTGGATGCCGATGTGTTGATTGTTAAAGCACTTCCGGAAAAATACAGATTGGAACTAAGCTTAACGGAAGTCCCGTTGATTATAGATATGCCGGAGGTTGTGTTGTTGTAACCAATGTTAAAATCCGATGTACCCGACAAAATTTGTGGAGAGCTGCCCGAGAACGTAACCAAACCGTTGTTAGTAAATGTACCGTTGTTTGTTATTCCCCCCCCTGAATTCGGACACACCCGGAGAAACATTGAAGGAACCGTTAGGGGCTATCGTGACCAATCCATCAAAACGGTTTAATCGATTTATATTGTCGTCGTTTATAACACCATAATTATCGATAGTAGTGGTTCCATTAACGGTAAAATTAAAATCACCTGTCAATAAAGTAAGAGTTCTTGGAGATGAACCCCTGATATAAAAATTGCCCTGAACAACCGTATGCCCCGAAAGTGATACTATCCTATTCCATGTTATATCGGCTCCGTTAAGGTTCAAATTACCAAAAGTCTGGTTAAAACCTGCGAGAGTTGCATTCGAAATTTTATTAACATTGACAGTCGATGTAGCGTCCCATACAGCGGTAGGAATAGCTCCTCCGTACCTGTCATGGTTATAAACCGAAGAAGGATTAAACCGCAAAGTTGAAGTTGATGACGAAATTAAAGCACCTGTATTAGTTATAGTTCCATTGACCGTAACCATAACAGAATTATTGTTCCAAGTATAGGTGTTTCCATTAATTATCAACTCTCCATTGATCTCTGAAGAAGAATTATTAGATAATATAATTCTCCACATATACGATACATCCAATACACAACCAGTTTCAACCAACAATTCAATACCGGTTTGATCATCAAGTGTAAGTCCCCTGGCATTATTTGTAGAAGAATGGTTTAAGGTGACATTCGCATTATTTACTATACGCCAACCCCCATTTTTCATATTGTTATTAGGCAACCTTATAGTCACATTCCCTGTTTGTAATCCCGGAGCGCTTGATATATCGGCCCCATCAACAACAAAGACAATAGAGTTGTTTGTACCGGGATTACTCCCCACCGCACTGCCTCCAACCGTTGTACTCCAGTTATTCCCGTCATTATAATTACCGGAAGTTCCCCCTATCCAGTAATAAATTGTCTGGGCGGACATTGCGCCGGAAAGCGCCATAAACATAACCGCGAGCAACAGGCGTTTTCCGGTTTTGAGCAAAGAGACCGTAAAACCGTTCTTAAACCAATTGGCTCCTTTCATCAATCTATTTCTGTTGGCAGTGACATCAACACAACACTGTTCTTCAAAAGCAACGGAACATCCCATAAATTTCATTTTTCAAAATCCTGATCATAACCAACTATACATCACATAAATAGCCTCCGCACGGAAGAACTATAAGATTTTTCCGCACGGAAAGCCACGGGTTTAGCGATCCCCAACAAAAGTAATATATATTTTTATATGTTGTAACATTGTACTTGTCAACTTTTTATCAAGGTTTATCTCCAAAAAACACCATAAAATGGGCTTTTTGATAACCCTTATCAGGATATTGATACCAAAAACATGCAAAAAGGTTGCATCAGAATAGCCTTAAAAGCCGATATTTTGACGAACTTCCGCTATATTGGGATGAATTGACCGCTTTATTTGATTAAAAAATCCGGGTTAAAATGAAACAACGGGACAAAACATTTTCAACTCCCCTTTATTTCACGGCATTTGGTGGTTGATCAAAACAGTCTCCCTTAATATCCGCCAAATTGGGCCGCATAACTAATCGCTTTACTTATAACATTATACTTTCAAACAGAACCTTCAAGCCAACGAAAAATATTTTATCTATTTTGTCGGTTTATTTTGCATATCCAAAATTGTGATTTATATTTGCAGCCGATTTTTGGGCGATTAGCTCAGTTGGTTCAGAGCATCTGCCTTACAAGCAGAGGGTCGGCGGTTCGACCCCGTCATCGCCCACCAAATCAAAGAGTTAGAGCAATCTAACTCTTTTTTTGTCTCCTAGAAAAAAGTTTATAAAATTCTTTTAAGTGGAGGTTGATACCCGGGAAGAATTTGGAAACCCCCGATTTCAATTCGGAAATATGGATCGATAAAAAACGTCGCAAAGCCAGTTTTTATCGGAAATTTCCAAAAAAGCTTCCAATCGTGACCATATTTGGGGTTGTTTGTATATATTAGCGATACTTTTTTACGCTGTAAGATGAACGAACTTCTCAAAAAACTCAACTATAAGGGAGAGAGCAGGATAGCTCTACTTTATGCAGATGAATATTACGAGAATAAATTTACGGTTCTGTTCGGAGATAAGGTGCGAATTGACACCGATATTGACCCGCGGTTTCCTTACAGTTTTATGATTGTGTTTGTAGAATCATCTGTTGAAATAAAGAGGTTGACACAAAGACTTTTGAATAACCTGGTTTATGGTGGGGTAATCTGGTTTTGCGTTCCATCAAACCATAGGGGATTGTCGGTCAACAGGGGATGGAAAAGTCTGTTCGATGCCGGCATGAGCCGTAAAAATATTGTTGATATTGACGACAAAAGGGTCGCTATAGAGTTTCTTAATCCTGAGTTCGAGGGTTAGTTCCGCTATTTTTTCTTGCCTTAAGTCCTTTGTAAACCAAAAACACTACAAACAGAACACCAATAAAAATCATTATCTCCTTCAAATAAGGGAAGATGGTGTCTTTCATGGAATACATAAAATAACCGATGACCGCCAGAATAACGTTCCATATCGTAGCTCCCGCCAAAGTGTAAACAGTAAAGTCCCTTATTCTCATCCCGGCCAGTCCCGCCGGAATAGAGATCAACTGTCGAACCGCCGGCACAAGTCGGCCTATAAAAGTTGAAGCTTTCCCATGTTTTACAAAATATTTTTCGGCATACTCCACTTTCTCCCTGGAAAGCAGACACATCTTCCCAAGTGTTGATTCGGCAAACTTGTAAACTATGGGCCGTCCCAACCAAAGAGCTAAATAGTAATTTATAAACGCTCCCAACATCGCGCCGAGGGAACTGAACAAAACCACAAGAAAGATATTCAGTTCTCCTTCCGCGGCCTTAAAGGCGGCGAAAGGGACAACTACTTCCGACGGAAAGGGAATAAAAGAACTTTCCACTGTCATCAACAACATCACGGAGAGATAGTTTAGATTGGCCATATACCAATCAACAACGGTATGAATAATATCCATATCTCAATTTTTCTGGAAGCGCCAAATATAAACCATTTATTTGACCCGCAAAAGACGTTTATGAATACATGGAACCAAAACAAAATCGAAGATCAAAATGGAAAATCGTCGATCCCCGACTGGTCGGGTTTTTCGGTTCTCGGTTTCCTGGAGACGCCGTGAACAGGCAGACCATCGACATAGATGGCCTTATAGGGGGTCATTGGACAAGCATATTCGCAATACCCGCATCCTATGCAAAGCGACGGATCAACTTCCGGAATAAGCAGATTACCTTCATAAGGGATCATATATACCGCCTTTGTGGGACAACCTTCAGAGCAGGCTCCACAAGCGGTCTTTTCAATTTTTACGATACAATTGTCTTTAATAAAACGCGACACCCCCAATTTTGTGCGTTTTTTCGCCTCTACGGTCAACAATGACAAGGCATTTGTGGGGCAAACCTCGGAACACGCCACACAATCATAATCGCAGAA
>DUOU01000003.1 GCA_012838685.1 Bacteroidota bacterium
TACCTGTGGGACTGATCATAATGTTCTTCTTCCTGTGGTCCTCCTTTCGGGAAATACGCGGTGTGCTTTTACCGTTCTCGGTTGTCGTTTTCTCGATCATCGTCTGTATGTCGCTTATACCCCTTTTCGGATGGGAACTGAGCATTATAGGAGTGCTGGTACCTATCATAATGCTGGCGGTCGCCAACAACTATGGGGTCTATTTCATCGCTCGCTATCAGGATTTGAACGCCAACAGTCCCCATTTATCGATGGAAGAGATAGTAGAGGAATCCTTCCGATATCTTTTTATGCCGGTACTTTTTTGTGGATTGACCACCATAGCCGGAATTATGGGTCTTTTGGGCCATATACTGATTCCCGCCCGACAGATGGGTGTCGTTACCGGTATAGGAGTTGGTTTCGCGCTCTTGGTCAGCCTGTTTTTTGTCCCCTCGGTGTTGTCGACCCTAAAAAAGGGAAAACCCGATAAAGATCTTGTCGGGGAGCCAACAGGCATAATCTCAAGAATTTTGCATAAAACCGGGGATATTATCACAAAAAATCCCAAAAAGACCATAGCTGTTTTCTCCATATTTCTCGTTTTCTGCGTTACGGGGCTCATATTTTTCAAGGTGGCGCCCGACAGCAACAATATTCTCCCCAAAAACCACTCTTTCAACAAAGCCATTAAAATTATTGACCAACATTTTGGAGGCGACAAGATCATCACCGTGATGTTTGAAGGCGACGCGAAAGATCCGTTGTTGCTCAAAGAGATGGACAGATATGAGGAGGAGTTGGAGAAGATGCCCAATGTGGGAAGTGTCACCTCCCTCTCCACCATGATCAGAAAGATGAGCAAAGCCCTAAATGATCCGGGAGATCCCTGGTATGATAAGATTCCCGATAGCCGCGACGCTGTGGCCCAATACCTTGAACTATATTCTATGAGCGGAGATCCCGAAGATTTGGAACAATTTGTCGATTTTGACTATACAAGAACATTGATGACTATCCAATATAAGGCGGCAAACATTTCGGATATTGATGATATACTGGATAAACTTGACAAGTTAACGGGAGAAAATCCTTTTCCACATGTTATCGGAGGATATAGTTTGGCCGACAAAGAGATAAACAAGTCGGTGGCCGAAGGACAAAATCGCTCCCTGTTTTTTGCCCTGATAACGATCGCGATACTCGTTTCTCTGATATTCAAAAATTACAGGGCCGGGTTGTTGGGCGGTTTACCATTGTTGTTCGCGGTACTTTGCACCTTCGGAATTATGGGTTGGCTGGGACTGGAACTAAATATTGTAACCGCACTTTTATCTTCGATTTCAATCGGTTTGGGAGTAGATTTTACAATCCAGGTTTTCTGGCGGATAAAGTGGGAACTGGCGAATGGATTGGATTATGCCGATAGTATCAAAGCCACGCTCAGGACTATTGGACGGGGGATAGTTGTCAACGCTTTTGCCGTGATGTTGGGATTTTCGGCACTGTTTTTATCGAGTTTCCCGTTGGTAAGGTTGTTCGGATTTTTGATCATCCTTTCAGTTTCCCTCTGTCTTGTTTGCGCTTTGGTGCTGATACCGGCTATTTGTCTGGTTTTCAAACCTAAATTTCTTATGCCAAAGGAAAAAAACGGGAATTCGGGTAGGAATCAAGAATTGAAATGAAAAAAAATGAATTAATATTTATACAAATGAAAGCTATAGTTATATCAATCTGTATTTTTCTTCTGGGAAGTACATTGGGGGCGCAAGATGCCCGGGAAATAAGCAAGAAGGCCGGTGATGCGATAGAACTTGAGGCAATGGAGATGGTTTCCACGCTCAAAATTATAAGCGCCAACGGCGATGAGCGGATAAGAACCGTATCGACCGCGACAAAAAAGTTTGGAGAGGCTTCCAAAACTATAATAAAATTTCTTGAGCCGGCCGATGTGAGGGGCACAACCCTGCTGATTCATGATTATGAGAACAAAGACGATGATATGTGGATATTTATGCCCGCATTACGCAGAACCAGGAGAATTGTGAGCAGCGAAAAGGGCAATAATTTTATGGGAAGCGAATTTTCAAACGCCGATATGAGCAAGCCCAATATAGATGATTTTAGTTATAGGCTGTTGGGCGAAGAGACTATAGAGGGGAAACCCTGTTGGAAAGTTGAATCCACATGCAAAACAGAAGAACTGGAAGATCAGTATGGTTTCAGCAAAAGAGTCGCATATATCGGCAAAAACGATTATCTGACCTATAAGATGGAGTATTACGATTTTAGTGGAGAACTTGCCAAAGAGGGGATAATTTCTGAATACAAGAAACAAGATGACGGATCATATTTCGCGTTTTATATGGAGATGCGAAATGTCCGGAACAATCGCCGTTCCGTAATTATCATCGATCAATTCCAGTTGGGATCCAATATGGCCGAGTCCTATTTTACCCCGGCAATGATTGAACAGTAGGGGTTGATAAAACAGTAGTGTTTTTCCAAAACTCTTGACACCATTCAGCTAAACAAAAAAGAGTCGCGGTTCAACCGTAACTCTTTTTTTTATGTGGGCCCAGAGGGTCACGATCCCCCGACCCCCTGATTATGAGATGAGCGGTTTAGGTTTTTCATATCCAATTATGAAAATTGCAGACATATCTCGACCCACAATAACCCAGAAAGCTCAAAATCAATCCTATTATAGACTGCCTGTTTTACTTTATCCTTGTTTATAGTGCCATCTTTGGAAAAATTGACAATAGTTGTCATACTAGAATCTTACTTATATCAAGGTTTTAAAATGTCTTGTTGCGAACTATTGTGTATAAGCACCAGAAAACTTTTCTTTTTTTTGGCGTGTATCATTACATAACCTTCCCTGACCGTAAAGGGAAATATTTTTTAAGCACAACAAGTTATTTATAATGTTTTGAAAATCTCAGTATAAAACCGCAAATTTTAATTATTTTTAATCACCAATAAATTTAATTTTTCATCTATGCAAAACATTAAGAGGATTGTACTCGAGAACTTCAGGGTATTCTCAAAACAAAATAGTTTTGAACTTGCCCCAATAACCATACTTACCGGGGCAAATAGTTCAGGAAAAAGTTCATTAACCAAATCTCTATTCTTAATGAAGAGCCTCCAAACTGAAAAAAATCCATATAGAATAAGATTTGATTCAAACAATAATTTGCTTGGCGGCTTTGATCAGATAAAGAACAACAATAATGATGACCCACAGATAACTATTGGATATAGCGTGAACAATATCTTCCTTGATGAGGAAGTTCATATATTTTTTCACATTGAAAGAGAAGGTGACTTTGATGCGGTGGTAAGGGAATTGGGTATCTTTACCGAAAACGAAGAACTTATTTATTTCAAATTTGATGACAAGGAAACACAAACTTATATAAATCTCAAATATTTTTTTAGGAAACTCAAAGATCTAAAGGCAGACGCTTTATGGCATATAATGGTTACAAACGAATTAGATGACTTTTTTTTAGGTCACCCTCCATTGTATACTCTCATAGAAACGCCGTACTTTCAAACGAATGACGTTCGAAAAACCTATTTCGAAAAGGAAAAAATCTCTTATGATAAATATGAGAGGCTAAACTGTTTTTTTAGGAAATATGGATTTTATTTCCCATCCCGAGAAGACAAAATTATAGAGCAGTTTGCTGATGCGGTAAATGAATTCAAGGAGAGCGAGTGCTTGTACAATACAAAACTTATGATAAGAATTCTTCAAGAGAATCCTGAAAACTTGAATGAATACTCCTTGAAATCAATGATAAAAAATGAATACCCGGATCGAAAAGATGATTTAGTTGATCCAGAAATTAGCGATTCTCTGAACCTTATTATCAATGAATTAAAACTTCAGGACTTCCAGAATATAGAATTAAACGCTCTAGAAAATGAAAAAACTTTACTTATTGCTGAAGGGGGGTATAGCCCAGAAAGACTCATAAACTATCGTGTTGCTGCCGGTTTTGAGTCAGTTCCCTTTTTTGCGGCTATAAAAAAATTATCTAAAGAAAATAGGTTGTCGTATGATATACCAAAGAATCTTGAATGTTTGGTGTCTTTCATCGATTCCTTTTATAAGAAGGTTATATATGATGTTGAGATGGATATTGATAAAGCCGTCTATATTCCGCTTAAAGAGTTGAATCCCGGGTTACTTGTCGATTTCGATCATCCGCTTCATGAGCTTATAAAAAAATACATTGGATCAGACGAAAGAAATCAATCTATGGAGGAATTGTTTAAAAGAGCAGATATTTTTGATTTTGAAATACCATCAGAAAGGCAATTTATGGAGAAATGGTTTAAAGAGTTTTCCATATGCGATGATTTTAGGTTCGAAATACCGATAAGTGGTTTGGGCTATTCCATGACCATAATAAAAGCGGGTAAAGAGGTGGTTTTAAGCAATGAAGGAACAGGCGTAAACCATTTGATATCTATGATCCTCGGAATAGTTAATTCAAAGGAATATAGAAATATCCCCATGAATCTCGAACAGATCCTATATCCGCGAACCATAATTATTGAAGAGCCGGAAGCCAATTTACATCCTGCTTGGCAATCAAAGTTGGCCGAAATGTTCATTGATGCAAAAAATAAGTTTGGCCTGCACTTTTTACTGGAAACTCATAGTGAATATCTCATACGCAAGCTCCAATTTTTAGTGGCTACCAAGAAAATCGACAAAGATGATGTGATCATACATTATTTTGATGACCCTGATGAAACCAAAAGAGGGCAGGATTGTCCACAATGCTTTACTATAAAATTGGATGAGCTTGGAAATCTTTCAAGGGAATTTGGGAAAGGATTCTTTGATGAAGCGGATAATCTTACCATAGATCTTTTTAATATAACCAAATTAAACAAGAATTGATCTTGAAAGCCATTCCTGCTTATTGTTCCGGTGATTTCCTCGAAGGCGTTTATAAACGGCTCGACAAACCATTGGCCGAATATTTGCTCGATGATAGTGAAGAACTGTGGATCGCTGAGTTGTACAAATTCATACATGGGAATTGCGCTCTTATAATAGATCTTGATTATAATGAATTGTTGAGGCGGTCGACAGATAAGAGCGCCCGGGATTATAACCCAAATTTCAAGAAATTATGGAAAAACGGGAAAATTGCTTTTATCTCTTCACCTGAAGAGTTCAATAAAATGCATACCAACAAAGATTATTTTAAGAACAAGACAAACGAAATATTCCTTACAAATTTTCCAAAAGAGTTTTGCTCCGGGGTTGAGAAAAAATATGGTCTTGTCTGTTCCTGCAATGAAAGTATGGATATCGATATTCCAAGGCTTTTCAGGTTTGAAATTATGCCATTGACCAAAAAAGGGACAATACAATCCTGGGATTTCTTGAAACAAAACAGATACCCATCAAACTCTGCCGTTATTGCCGACAACTACATTTTTAAGAGAAAGGATCTTTTATGCGATAATTTATACGCGATACTCAAAAATTTATTGCCTTCAGAATTGGATGAAGAATTCCACTTGACAATCTTTACTCGTGAAGTAAACGATTTAGAATCGATATGGTCGCTGGTTTATGACAGTTTTTTAAAAAATCTTCCGTATAAGGTTAATCTGTCAATTGGCAAAGCAAGCAGAGGTTCTCTTGGATTGCATGACAGGGACATTATCACAAATTACTGCTGGTATCACTCCGGTGCGGGCTTTACGCTTTTCCAAAAGTCCGATAAAGGCACCAATGTTTTGCATAATACAAAAGTTTTTGTTTTTCCCGTGACACATATGGGTTATTATTTAAGATCGGAAAAACAGGAAAATGATAGGGAAGCCCCAGCCCAAGCAAATTACTTTTCAGCACTGAACATATTTAAGAAGATATGGAGGGATTTGCCGGATAAAACAGGTCTATATAAGACTTTTGTGGGCGAAAGAAGAAACAGATTGCTAGATAGTTGATATCAAATATGATAACCCAAAAGATTGCCGAAAAACACGCTTCAAGTTCCGCAATTCCCTATTATAAATTAACAATGGCCCAGGATTGGTTTGACCATGGAAGATCGTAAATATGTGGCCAAGCTTCTATAATGTCATAATACGATCCAAGACTATCAAAATCCCAACAACAAACAGGCACAAAAAAAGTTACAACTTTTGAGGTTGTAACTTCTTGATTTTGTGTGGGCCCAGAGGGTCACGATCCCCCGACCCCCTGATTATGAGTCAGGTGCTCTAACCAGCTGAGCTATGGGCCCAAAAACAGGGTGCAATATTAGTTAATTGTAAATTATTATGCAAGTAGTAGCGGACAAGAAAATTTTATTTCTTGAGATATGACATCAATACGCTTACCGCTTCATCCAGATCGTTGCCAAATGTTATTATTCCCGATCTATCGCCCGCCATGATTATAATCCTTTTTTCGATCACATCAGACTCACGAAACAATCTGGATATATCCTTGGCCAATCCTATTGTGCCGTAATCCATCCCGGGGTTTGTTGTCGGAGCTTTGTGGATCAACTCTTTCCATAAATCCAGATGATGCACGTGGACAACGCCGTTTACCCCCGGATCGGCGGAATAGATGGCGGCATGGGTAAGCGACTCCGATGAGGCTTTTAATGGGCCTGAACACTGAACGGCATTGTCGTTAATATTGAACGAATCCACTTTCACGTAATGCCCCGGTTCCAGCTCCGGTATCTCACCGGTGGATGACCCTGTAATTATAAATTGGTTGCCCCTCTTGCCCCTCATACTGATATTCCCAAAGCCAATGCCGTTTTCATAAGCGCCTATAAGATCCATATTATACAATATATCCCTCCAATAGTTAATTATTTCAAAATCTTCATCAGAAATAACAGGTCCGCTTTGGTTCCAGTAACAATTGAATTTTACTATACCGTCCATTGTACAACTCCTTTATGGAAAATAACGAACAAATTTACAAATAAATATTGCCAACAAAAAATGTCTGTTATTTGGCCAGCTAATAACAAGCGGATTATTTTTCAGGTATTACCGCCCGGTTTTTCTTTTTCAGGGAAATTATCAGCCATACAGTACCTAGAAGGAAAAAAGGTATGCTCAGTTTTTGTCCCATGTTAAGCCGCATTCCGGCTTCAAAAGCGACCTGATCCTCTTTAATGAACTCAATAAAGAAACGGGCAATTGAGCTTAAAATCAGGGTCAGGCTGAAGAGCGTACCCTCAATATGCCGTCCCTTTTTTCTCCAGTAAAGTCGGTATAATAGGATGAAAATGGCAAGATAGGACAAAGCCTCATAAATCTGTGTCGGATGCTTGGGAGCGTTCTCTCCATTGCGAAGGAAAACAAAACCCCAGGGAAGAGTGGTCTCAACTCCATATATCTCGGAGTTCATCAGGTTTCCTATCCTGATGAAAAAACCGGCCAAAACCACAACTATCGCCACCCTGTCAAGTATCCACGAATAGGTCTTTTTTTCTTTTCTGGCGAAAAGCCACAGTACGATAAGTATTCCCAGGAAACCACCATGGCTGGCGAGTCCGCCTCTCCATATTTTCAGGATTTCAACGGGATGGGAAAGATAAAACCGTGGTTCATAAAAGAGACAATGGCCCAAACGGGCCCCAACTATAACACCAATAGCCATATAAATTGTCAGCCTATCAAGGGCTTCCACGGGAATATTCTCATTCTTAAAGAATTTCTCCATAATGAAATATCCAAAAAGGAAGGAGGAGGCGAAGAGAAGCCCATACCACCTCACGGCGAACGACCCTATCCGAAAAATTTCGGGATTGACATCCCATGGCACTATCAACAAATTCATAACTCTCTCTATTGTTTTGATTGCCAAAGTTAACAAAAAATGATAAGAGCGTCCACCAAACCTCATTTTTACCGTAAGGGCTCGCATTTATACTACGATGTTATGAAAAAAATAATGTAAGTTCGCGGGTCGGGTCGGGAAAAGGTTTTGGGATTGTTATGGAAGACGGGGCTTGAGAACCTATTTTTTTGTAATTGGGATTATTCCGGATAGATGAGAATATCGAGATTCTATGGTTATATTTTAGTCTTTGTGATGGTTTTTATCGGCTCTTGCGCCAAGGTGGGCACTCCCTCCGGAGGTCCGAGGGACGTCGATCCCCCGGTTGTGCTTAAATCTGTCCCGGATAACGGAACGACCAACTTCAAAGGCAATAAGTTTATCGTTACTTTCGATGAATATGTGACAATAAACGGGGTCAACGATAAGTTGATGGTATCTCCGCCATTGGGCAAAAGGCCCACCGTTTCCATGAAGGGGAAAAGCATTACGGTGGAGTTCGAGGATATTCTCAGGGACAGTACCACCTATACCTTTTATTTTCAGGATGCCATAAAGGATCTGAACGAGGGCAATCCTCTTGAAAACTACCAGTTTGTCTTTTCTACGGGCGACGTTATCGACTCGCTTTCGTTGAAGGGCAATATATATTATGGGATGAGCCTTGACCCTCCCGCTGAGGCGTTGGTTATGCTGTACAGCAATCTTTCAGATACATCGTTCAAGACCTTATTGCCCGACTATATCACAAAAGCCTCAAAAGAGGGAAACTTCAGGATTGATAATATCAGGGCCGGAAAGTACAGGCTGTTTGGATTGGAAGACCAGGATAACAGCAAAAATTTCAACCTGAACGATGAGGTGATAGCCTTTTATCCTTCCGTAATAGATATTACACCCGAAAA
>DUOU01000034.1 GCA_012838685.1 Bacteroidota bacterium
GAGGGACCGTCAACTGTTTTCTGGGTAGCGGTTGTGGCGTGAACTGTTGTCATAAGACCTTCAACAACGCCGAAGTTATCGTTCAGAACCTTGGTAATGGGAGCCAAACAGTTTGTGGTACATGAAGCATTGGAAACAAATTGTTCTCCAGCGTATTTTTTGTGGTTAACACCGAATACGAACATCGGGGTGTCATCTTTTGAAGGGGCGGACATAACAACACGTTTCGCGCCAGCGGTGATATGTGCCTGAGCTTTCTCCTTGGTCAAGAAAATACCGGTTGACTCAACAACGTATTCAGCACCAACTTCACCCCATTTCAGGTTAACCGGATCTTTTTCGCTGGTAACGCGGATAGCCTTACCGTTAACGACCAGTTTGCCGTCCTTTATATCTATGGAGCCTTTGAATTGACCGTGTACTGTATCATACTTCAACATGTAGGCCATATAGTCAACAGAGATAAGATCGTTGATGGCTACAATTTCAATATTGTCCCATTGTTGGGCAGCGCGGAAAACTAAACGGCCGATACGACCGAAGCCGTTAATTGCTACTTTAATTTTTGACATAGCTATATAATTAAAAATTGGTTAATAAAATTCAATTGCGAATTTAGAAAAAATCAATCAATAAACAATACTAGTAAACGGCAATATCCTCGTTTTTTTTATTAAATATTTTTAACAAACCGGTTTTTTCGCGGGAAAGTGGGTCTACAATTATACCTATCCTGTAACTTACGAACAATGAAAAGAATATCGCCTTATTGTTGTCGCCCGACATTATCGGAATTTGTTTTGGAAAACCACTTATCTGGGCACCGACCTCAATAGCCTGGATCGCCTTATCCTCTATGCTGTATTCAAAGTTAAGGCCTGTTTTTGCGTAAACTCCCGGAATGACCTTTATTTCGCGCAATCCCTTGGTAAAGGCTGATTTGCTGTATACATCCTCGGGTGACTGAATTGACTCTTCAAATTTTTCTTCAGTAATATCAATATAATAGGTGTCGGTTCCGGTTGGTACAAAAATATTGACTACTTTGTAGTATATCGGCTTGTAAAGACCAAGGGAAAGTCCCCCGGAATAGAAATACCTGACGGCTATGCCCCCAAGGTCGGCTTTCTTGAACACCTCGTGTTGGGCCCCCATTCCACCGCTCAGATAGAACGCGGAATTGATTTTCCCAAAGATATAAGAGGAGTTCACATAGTAACTGGAAGTTTTTAATTCTTTTGGGTGTTTGAAGGTGCCAAAATCAAGTTCATATATTTTTTTGTTCAGATAGTTGATTCTTTTGCCTTCCCTGTATCCAAATCCGAAACCATCGGTACGCAGGGTCAAGGAGAGAGATCTTTCATTCCGGAAAAACACCTTTTGCTGGTCATCGATCTCACCCTGTCCGAATAAAATAGAGGTAAATATTGTGGAAACAAATATTATAAGCAACCTTTTCATCTGACTTTCCTTACACTGTAACCGAAACACCAATAAATACTTTTCCGGCCATTACCGAAAACCCTCATGTTCAAAGATGAAGAAAACCCACGATAGTTTCACAGTGCTGATTACGAGATAAAAAAGTTCCCTAAGAACTTGAATCAAGCGATAGTGCTGGGCTGTTCGATATCGATGACGCTATAAGCCGGGCAGGCTTTGGTATTGCATGAACTGACAGCAATGGCAGTTATGAAAACAACGATACAAATAATAGCAATTCTCTTCATTTCTCCATTCTCCATTTTTATATTAA
>DUOU01000035.1 GCA_012838685.1 Bacteroidota bacterium
AGTCCCCCCACATCGGTTACCAGCATAGGCCTGCCAAAATGGTACGCTATCTGGGTCACCCCGCTCTGTGTCGCGCTCCTGTAAGGCTGCACAATCATATCAGCCCCGCAAAACAGGGGAGCTATCTCCTCTTCGCCAATAAACCGATCCATCAGGATAACCCTATCCCCAAGGTTGTTTTCCCTGATTATCTTTTTATAAGGAGCGTCATCCTCGTAAAACTCTCCCGCAACGATCAATACAATGTTTTTCTCCCTCAACCGTTCATCACAAGCCGCCCAAAGCAGCAGATCCAGACCTTTGTAGGCCCGAATAAATCCAAAAAAGAGGAAGATATTTTGTTCCATGGAGAGGGCCAATCCGGAGCGGGCCGACTCCTTGGAAACCCTCTCCCCGTAATTATCGAACAGGGGATGGGGATTGAAAGCCACCGGTATATCTTTCCTGAAACTCTCCAGATCGGTTCCCACGCTGCGAGACATAACCACGGCCGCATCGATGGATTTTGTGAAATAGGAGGTAAGGAGGCCATATCCCGGCTTCCGTTCGTGAGGTATCACATTGTCGAATATCGTGATTATCTTTGTGTCGGGTGATTTTCTTTTTATCAGGCGGATGACGCTTCCGAAGCAGGGCGACATCGAGGGGTGCCAGTATTTGAAGATCACCAGGTCGGGTTTTCCCCTGACCACCTCTCGGGCAGTTTTTATCCAACTAAACGGGTTCACCGAGCTTAAAAGCCGTCTTATCCTTGGTTTATCGGGCGCGGGAGAGTCGGTGTACTGCGTTTTGCCCGGAAAAAAGAGCTTTGGGTATTGGAGCGTGAAGGTTATTATCTCCAGGTCATCACCTTCATCAACAAACTGGCGACCAAGCCGCTCGTTATATGACGCCAATCCTCCCCTAAAGGGATGGGCCGTACCGATAATCGTTATCTTCATAGTTTTATTGACAATATGCGAAGGTAACAAAAAATCGGCGCGGCCACTTCCGTTTCTTCCAATTTACCGCGACCAAACCCCTTAAACAACTTTTTTTGCTTACTTCGCGGTACAACAATCTTAACCTGATATGAATCAAACCGAAAACCGTATCCTTATTGTAGACGACGAAGAGGATCTCTGTGAAATTCTCCAGTTCAACCTCAACAACCATGGTTTTATCGCCCACATCGCGCATTCCGCCGAAGAGGCCCTGGAAAGCGACATCAGTCAGTTCGATTTGATATTACTCGACATAATGATGGGCGAGATGTCGGGGTTCGATATGGCAAAGGCCATCCGCGACCAGGGCATAACGGTACCGATAATCTTTCTTACGGCACTTACAGGCGAGATGGATATATTGGACGGTTTCGATCTGGGAGCGGACGATTATATCACCAAACCCTTTTCTATCAATGAGTTGATAGCCAGAGTCAAGGCCGTGATCAACCGCTCCGCGCCACAAAATGGCAAAAAAAATAAGCCTATATTGAAGTTCAACGATATAGAACTCGATCTGGAACACAAACGGCTTATCGTAAGCGGCGAAAAAAAAGAGCTCACCAAGAAAGAGTTCGAGATAATCAAGTTGTTGCTGGAAAACCAGGGCTCCGTCTACTCAAGGGAAAATTTTCTCTCGCTGATATGGGGAAAGGATGTTATAGTCACCGAGCGGACCGTTGATGTCAACATAGCCAGATTGAGGTCCAAACTTGGCGAATATGGAAAATGTCTGAAGAACAAGACCGGTTACGGTTATTACTTTGAATGGTAAAAATGGGCCGCAGTAAATTTAAGAACAATCTTTTCGTCTTTTATACGGTACTCTTCCTGATACTATCGTTTCCCGCCTTTTACTATCTCTACAAACAGGACAAAAACAGGAGGACAAAACTATTAAATGAAAATCTGGGGGAGATAGCACGGTTGGTCGAAAATTATTTGGCGGCGACAGACACCGGGTACGAAGATTTCGAGGCGCTCGATTTTCTGAAAGGCATCTTGCCTCGGGAAGATCTGTTGCTCTCGGTTATTGATACATCCGGCGATGTGTTGTACGGATACAGCGAAGAGGAGACTATCAGCGCCGACAACCGGGACAGGCCGGCAGAAATAGGGGAATCCCTGTTGAACGGCACGGCAACCAGCATAAGGACACCTAACGGCATGGATGGGCTATACTATTTTTTTGCCGAAAATTTCGGAGACCATATTGTCAGGGTAGCTGTTCCCTATTCAAGCGACATCGTGGAGTTCCTGAAGAGCAGGCACACAATGTTCCTGACCATAATTATCATTTTTATGGTTGTTTGGTATATAATGTCGATGCTTACCAAGAACTTCACCAACTCAATAACAAGGCTGAAGGAGCTCACGAACAGCATCAGGAAGAACCCGTCGGCACTGGTAAGATCATCGTTTCCCGAAGATGAAATCGGCGAGATAGGCAGGGAGATCATCGATATCTACAACGACCTTATGCTGACGAAAGAGGCTCTGGCCATGGAAAGGAAGAAGCTGCTCGACCACATCAGCGCCCTGAACGAAGGGGTGATGTTTTTCTCAAGCGACAAAAAAATGCTCTTTGGCAACGACAGGTTCACCACCCTGATGAGTATAATGACAGACGACAAAGAGAGTTTTTCATCCAACATACTGGCCAGACCCGAGTTCGCGGATGTTGTTGAGTTCATAGACAATAACCGTATAGAGGCCGGTTCAAAACCGTCGGAGCTTCCGAGAATGGAGTACCAGCTCAAAAACAAAGGCCGTTTTTTTGAAGTTCAGTGCGTAATATTTCCCGACAACAGTTTTGAGATAATCCTGTCAGATATCACCAAAATAGGCAAGAACAAGCTGATCAAGCAGCAGATGACATCAAATATATCCCACGAGTTGAACACACCGGTAGCATCGATAAAAGGTTATCTGGAGACAATCCTCCACACACCGAATATTCCGGTGGAAAAACGGGAATATTTTGTGATGAAAGCCATAGCGCAAACCGACAAGCTAAAAGATCTTATAGCCGACATCTCCGCGTTGAACAAAATAGAGGAAAAGGAGTCCATTGTCAAAGAAAAGGTTGTTATCAACGATATTATCAGGGAGGTCAGGGAAAACTTCGAAGCTTCATTCAAGCAGAAGAATATAGGCCTGCATGTTGACATTAAAAATGACGTGGTTGTCTTTGGAAACCGCGGCATGATCATATCAATCTTCCAGAACCTTACCGAAAACGCCATTAAATATGCCGGCGACGGGACCACAATAGCCATATCCGTGACGCACGACGACAAGAAGTTCTACCATTTTTCCTTCTCCGACAACGGGGTTGGCATACCCGATGAACATCTGGGAAGAATTTTTGAGAGATTTTACAGGATAGATGCCGGAAGATCCAGGAAAACAGGGGGAACAGGACTTGGCCTGGCTATCGTAAAAAACACTGTTCAGGCCCATGGGGGAAAGATTGTCGTTAGAGACAGGATCGGTGGCGGAGCCGAATTTTTGTTCTCGCTTCCCAAATAAGCCGGTGCCTGTTTTTCCCGCGCTAAAAAACCTTGAGCCTTTTCATTGCCGTACTGCCCCTCGCCTTAACGCTTCGCCACTTTCGCCCATAATCACCCCGCCTTCCGGGATTATCGGCCTCCCCTTTGGACAATCAGGATTTCCCCCTTTGTCGTTCCCGATCACACCGCATGTTACCCTGTGCATACCCTGCTGTTTACCAGCTCATCGTACAACGGTATTACCAGCAAAAAAGCGTAACTGTTGGTGTCGGTGTCAATTTTGCAGGCATAATGTTCAATGCCGTTTGTCACTATCAGGTAAGGGACCTTGAAGCCCATATTATAGCAAGCAATCTGGTCGAACACCTTTTCGTTTATCGGAACCTCCGGTGCCTTGCACTCCACGATCATCACCGGCTTTCCCTCGCGGTTATGGACCAGGATATCTACCCTTTTTTTCAGTTTGTTGAAAGGCGACATCACCTCTATAGCCAGCAGTCCGGGCGGATATTTGCCAACATCCGTCAGGTAACGGATAAAATTCTGTCGCACCCACTCCTCCGGAGTAAGTTTGACATGTTTCCTCCGTATGGGATCGAAAATAGTCTCTTTGCCCTCCTCCCCCGCTATTCTGAAAGAGTATTCAGGCAGGTTTAACCGTCGCATAATTTCTATATTAAGCCCGGATACAATTTTGTTCCGTTTATTCCATATCTTTGGATTGTAAAAATAACCACTTCAATCCATACTTACCTATCAATGATGAAAACTAAGGAGGAAATTGTTAATAACTGGCTCCCGCGATATACGGGAGTGCCGCTTGAAAATTTCGGAAAGCACATTCTTCTGACAAATTTCGCCCTTTATGTCGATATTTTTGCCAAGTGGTTCAACGTTCCCGTAGCGGGTAAAGACAAAAATATGCCCAGCGCCACCGCCGAGGGGATCACTATCATAAACTTCGGCATGGGAAGTCCCAACGCCGCCACCATCATGGATCTTCTCAGCGCCATAGATCCCCATACAGTAATTTTTCTCGGTAAATGTGGAGGGTTGAAGAAGAAGAATGAACTGGGCGATTTTATCATACCTATCGCCGCTATACGAAGTGACGGAACCTCAAACGATTATCTACCATTGGAGGTACCGGCGTTACCGGCCTTAAGGATACAGATAGCGTTGGCCAACGCCGTAAACAGTTTGGGCAGGGAGTACTGGACAGGCACCATTTACACAACAAACAGGAGGGTTTGGGAATACGATGACAGGTTCAAGAAATACCTGGTAAAGACCAGGGCTATGGCCGTGGATATGGAGACCGCCACAATTTTCACCGTAGGCTTCGCCAATGAGATACCAACGGGAGCTCTGTTGCTGGTGTCAGACCAGCCCATGATCTCCACGGGGATAAAGACCGAGGCATCCGACAACAGGGTTACCAATGAATTTGTCGAGCTTCACCTTAAAGTCGGCATATCGGCCCTGAAAGAGATAATAGACCAAAACTTACCGGTAAAACATCTGAGGTTCTGACCATGGCGATTACCTATGAAGAGATAATGTCCGATCTTGGGAAGAGAATATTCAAGCCCATATATTTTCTTGCCGGCGAGGAGCCCTATTATATCGATCTGATAGTTGATTATATAGAGCAGAACGTGCTTGAAGAGTCGGAAAAAGCCTTTAACCAGATAATACTTTACGGCGAGGAGACCACGATCACCAATGTCATTGAAGTGGCCCGCCGTTTCCCCATGATGGCGAGACATCAGGTGGTTATTGTCAAGGAGGCCCAGTCATTGAAAAAACTGGATGAACTTATAAAGTATGTCGAACATCCACTGGAATCCACAATACTGGTTTTAAGCCACAAGTACAAGTCGCTCGACAAAAGGCTATCCCTTGGAAAAACCCTGCAAAAGATGGGGTGTTACTTTGAGTCGGCCAAGTTGCGGGACTACCAGGTTCCCGCCTGGATTGACAAATATCTGTCGGCCCGCGGCGTCAAGGCCAGCCAGGAGTCATCAGCCATGCTCACAAGTTTTCTTGGCACCGATTTGGGCAAGATTGCCAACGAACTTGACAAGCTTATCATTTCCCTGCCAAAAGAAAACCCCGTTATCACCCCTGAACTTATCGAAAGCAACATAGGTATCAGCAAGGATTTCAACAACTTCGAGCTTCAAAAAGCCGTTGGCGAAAAGAACGCGTACAAAGCCAACCTTATAATCCGCTATTTCAATGAGAACCCCAAAGCCAATCCGTTGACCCTTACCATAGGGATGCTTTTCAGTTTCTTTAGCAAGGTACTGTTGTACCATTACACAAAAGACAAGTCCAACAACAATATGGCCTCGGTACTCAAAGTCAATCCATACTTTGTCAAGGATTACGCGAGTGCCGCCTCGAAGTACAATATCGCGAAGACCGTTCGGGCGATAAGATTGCTAAGGCAATTCGATCTTAAATCGAAGGGATTCGACAATGCCGGCACCGAAGACGGCGACCTTCTCAGGGAGCTTGTTTTCAAGATAATGCGTTGACCGCATCCAAGTTTTTGATCACTTGTTGGATTTTACCTTGACAACCATCAATACCGGATTATCGGTCTCTGCGAGGTTATCCGCGAGTTCCAGAAGTTTTTGTTTCTTTTCCGGATACTTCACGACCGCGTTCTTAAAATCGTCACTGGCGATATGGTATTTCAGATCTGTAGCTTCCGCCCACATTACCATCATTGTATCGCCAATCATCGCATTGGGATAGAATCTCGGCCCTCCCGGTAGTGTTGTACAAAATATCCAAGGAAATTTCCTCCATGTTGAATAAATTAGCTTCGATATCTATTGCCGGAATCTCGGCCGCAGGCTTGTTATCGGCACATGATGCGAACCATATGGCGAGAAAACAGTCCATAAAGTTAAAGCATAAAATTCAAGGCGATCAAATAAGAAACACTTACGGGAACTCCCCCATGTTTCCCGGGAGTCCATTTGGGGGATGATTCAACTGCCTTTACGGCCTCATCATCTATCAAGGGATCTACTCCTTTAATAACCTTGACATTTGTTACCGACCCGTCATTTTCAACAATAAAAGAGATATATACTTTCCCCTGAACGTTGTTAACTTGCGCAACCTCCGGGTATTTGGTCTTTTTCTGGACCCATTCGCGGAATTTATCGATATCGCCCCCTTTAAATTCCGGCATTTGTTCAACAGGTCTGAAGTTACCCGCACCTCCATAACCGTATCCGCCATAACCACTTCCACCTACGGACCCGCCGCCGCTCCCAACGCTTCCTGCGCCGGTGTTTCCAGCGCCGATTCCCGAAAAGACGCCCGATTCATTGGATGATCCTTTGAATGAAGAATCTCCCGGCAATGAATCACCCTGTAAATCAGTGGACATATCCGCAAGAAATACTGTATCTACAACCTCTGGAACGGAATAGATATCACTTTCATTTACCGGCACGCTCACGATCTGTTCCAAAGACGGATCCATATCAATCGGTGGGGGCGGCTCACCCGGAGGCGGCGCTCCCGCGCCATCGACCGGTAAAGGAAGATTTTCCATTGTAAGGTACACAGACGTATAGACATAACTTTCTTCTTTTTGTTCTGGTTTTCTTGAAAGGCAGATAATCGCGAACACAAAACATAAAACACACGTAGCAGTAAAAGATATGGCCAATACCCGGTTATAGCCCTTCCTCAAAAAATACGCGCCATACTCTTTGTTCCGTTTTTCAAAGATAATATCGTCAAAACTGGGTACAGACATTTGTCAGGGTGTTATGTTAAGTTTTCTTACGGTCAATTTAAAGCCTCCCGTACCCAACAATCCGCCATCGCCTACTCCTTCTATCCTGCCCACATAATCAGTGTTTATGTCGGAACAAAAAAAACTGAGCGTGGCCTCGCCTTTTTCATCGGTAATTACCGTGGGTTCCCAGAGAAGCGTGTTACGGTAATCGGGGATCATATCCTCTTCCGATCTTATGTCGTAGTTGGGGCTGTAAAACTCGCGGTCTCCGTAATAGGCCTTCACCCTCGAAAGATTGCTGTGTTCCAACAGCTCCTCTTCTGTTAATTGACTTATGTCGTATGGATATACTTCCCATTTCTCCGTGCCGTCACTATTGCGAATACGTACAAGTTCACCCCTAACTGGTCTATGGTTATCTTCTTCATGTGGATGGTTTATACAATTTAAATAATCATTTCTGCATACATAATCTCCAACATCTATTCCATACAAACTATCCAGCGTCCCCAGAAATTTTCCCCTGATTATATCTGTTTTATTGCCTTGGATCTTAATCTCCTCAATCACGGTCCCGCCATTGCTCGCGAGCGGTAATACCGGAGTTTCCAGTGTTCCGTCGGTTAAGGGCGGAACAGGATAGCTGATTTCCTTGGTACCCATTTGGTTGTTTATTTTTTCAAATGGATCTTCTATCCTCAGTTTAAGGCCTGATTCAAGAACTGTCAAAGGTTTAAGATAAACGTAATCACCCTTCCACTGTTCAAATACCGAAGGATCAATACTGAACGCGCCCAACGAATCCGAGAGAATAAAAATATTGGTCGAATCTATGTTCGGGGAAAATGCCGATACAAACAGCTCCTCTCCGCTTAACTTCCTCTTCTTTAGCAGTGGAACCATGATTTCCCCCTGGATCCCCTCGTAAACAACTTGTCGGGGTGTTTCCCCCAACTGTTC
>DUOU01000312.1 GCA_012838685.1 Bacteroidota bacterium
ATACAGAAGTTCTGGAAAGACCCGCCCAAGAGTTGTTCAACAACGGGATGGTAAGGACAAAGACCGACAACCGCCACAAGATAGCGAGAACACCGTACCAAGCCAAAGCGCACGAATCGGTGTTTTACATAGACGGGAAGAGGTATGTTATGGTATTGCCCAGAGATGTGGCCGACTTCGTGAACAAGACGAGAATATGGACTGATAATCTTATAGAATTTTTGGAGGTAACAAGAGTACCGCAATTTACGAGATGGCTCTCCAATAACTTCACCTCGAAGAACCCCGCGTTTATCCCTATAAACATGATAAGGGACTTGGGATATTCCACGATGTCGCACTATGTGCAGGGAGGAACGGAACAAAGCAAGATATTCATGGGCAAACTGCCCGAAGCGAGGAGGGCGATAATCGACTATCTTAAAGACAAGGGAGACCCCAAAAACCCCGTTTATTCGCACTATCTGGATTTTATGATACACGGGGGAGAAACCGGTTACGTCCACTTGAAGAACGTGGAGGACATAGCCGTTGACATGAACAAAGAATTGAAGAGGCTACAAGGGACAAATTCATTATTAGACAAAGCTACACATATAAGGGTATTGAGGATAGCGGGTAAGTGGCTCGAAAACATGGCAATAAGGAGCGAAAACCTCGCGAGGTTCGCCACTTACCTGACGGCCATTGAGATGGGCAAATCACAGAAAGAGGCCGCTTATGCCGCTAAAAACATATCCGTGAATTTCAACCGCAAGGGCAGGATAAGCTCAATGATGGGCGGCCTGTTCGTCTTCTTCAACGCTTCGGTACAGGGCGGGGAAAACATCATCAGGATAGCCAAAACCAATCCCAAGCCGTTCTATGGACTCGCGGGGACTCTTATGGCGATGGGCTTCATGGAAGCCATGCTCAACTCGATGTGGGGCGATGACGATGAGGACGGGATCACCAATAGATACGAGGACGGGGTAAGCAACTACACCAAGTACAACAACCTTGTTATATTGATTCCGGGAGTCGACACGGCCGTTACCATAGCCCTGCCGCACGGGTTCAGGTGGTTCCACGCGTTGGGGGTCATATCCTACCAGATATCGCAGGGCCATTTGAGGGGCGGAGAAGCGACAAGGGAGGCGCTGTCCAACCTGTTCTCCTCGATCTCCCCCGTTGACGCCGTTGACTTTATAGATAGCGAGGGAGGGTTCTCCGCTCGGCCGATAATCCCTACCGTAGGCGTTCCGTTCTTTGATATAGCCGTTAACGAGAACTATGCGGGATTCCCAATAAAGAGAGAGCCGTTCACAAGGGCGCAAGAGGGAACGGTAGCGGAGGTAACATTGGGACAAAGGAACGTGAGCAAGTGGGCGCAGAAGATGTCAGACTGGATTTTCTTCTTGGGAGGCGGCGACCCCGAAACGGGGAGCAAGATGTTCCGCAAAGAAGGAAAACAACACAGGCCCGTACCGGATATGTTCGATATCAACCCGTCACACACGGAACATTTCGTGGAATACTATTTGGGCGGCAGGGGAAGGTTCTGGGTGGATACGTTCAAGACTCTCGGAGCGTTCATTGATGGAGCGACTGACGTTATCAACGGGGACAAGCTGTTCAGGGAGATGTTGAAGGGTATCAACGTCAACGACCTCCCAGTGGTGAGAAGATTGGTACAACAGCCGTGGGATAACGTGATAATGGGGATGTATTACGATGAGGTGGAGGCTATAGAGAACTACAAATCGTTCGTTGACCTGTCCACGAAAGCCGGAGCGGAGATCAAATACTCCCCCGTTTATACCAAGAAGATACACGCCATGAAAGAGGCGCAAAAGAAGGTTTCCGATATGAACGCGAGGATAAGACAGGTGGACGACAGGTTGACATTGGAGAAACTCGAAGAAGAGAGAGAAGGTATTATGAGGCATTTCCTCGAAACGATAAAAGCCATAGAAAATGAGAGCAATAGACAGTAAAATAGATTTAAGGAAGTACGCCAACTCCAAGATAGGCATGAGGAAGCAGCGGCAGGTTGTTTACGATACCACGTTACATAGCGAGGATACGGCCAAGAACATGGAATTATTGTGGGAGTGCCAAAGGTACTGGTCAAGTCTCAGGGAGTTCCGCAACAGAAGGGTAAGGGGAAGGAAATATTACAGCGGAGATCAATGGAGCGATCTTGTCGTTGACCCCAAGACTGGGAACGTGATGACGGAAGGAACTTACCTCAAGTTGCAGGGAAGGGTTCCTCTCAAACAAAACAAGATAAGACAGTTGGGGAAAAACCTTATCGGGCAATTTTTGTCGAACTCAACGCAGTCCATAGTCCTTACGAGGAAAAAAACCGATTCCGATGTTACGGAGATGTTGACAAACGCCATACAGTACGCCCACCAGAGCAACATGCTCGATATCCTTGACCCAAGATGTTTCGAAGAGTTCATCATCTCCGGCGCGCCCGTACAAAAACTGGGTTTCCAGTATATCAAGGAGCGCAACATAGAGGACGTTACGGTGGATAACGTGAACCCACACAGGATATTCTTCAACAGCGACATCAAAGACCCCAGATTGAAAGATTTAAGGCTTATAGGGGAAATAATCGACACAACGGTCGACAAGATAGTTTCCACGTTCGCGAGGAACAAGGAGGACGAAAAAAGGATAAGGCAGATATACGCCTCCGTAATGGAAGGATATGACGATTATACGGGGCTTACTTCGAGGAGGAACGACGCCCTTGACTTTTTTGTTTCCAATGATCTTGACAAGGCGAGGATGTTCGAGATATGGAAACTGGAAGGAGAATGGAGGACATACGTGCATGACCCTCTGGACATGGACAACCCATACTACATAACCAAAAGGCCCCTGAAAGAGATAGCGGTACTGAACGAACAAAGGCTGGCGTTGGGAAGATCGCAGGGGATGGAGGACGAGGAAATACCCCTTATAGAGGCTGAGGAGAAATATGAAGA
Organism: Bacteroidota bacterium; assembly: GCA_012838685.1. Taxonomy (GTDB): domain Bacteria; phylum Bacteroidota; class Bacteroidia; order Bacteroidales; family VadinHA17; genus LD21. The sequence continues at coordinate 2,982 of DUOU01000312.1, forward strand.
GTTTTGGTACGTCAAATATCTTGCCCCTACCGGTTATTGCCTGTACGAAGGAGAAACGCCCTATTCGCACGAGGAACACCCCTACGTTTTGGCGTTATATCCATTGTTGGACGGAGATGTTTGGGGTTTCGTAGAAGACCTTATTGACCAACAGAAGTATATCAACAGGATGATAGTAATGCAGGATATGATGTTGTCCGCTTCCGCCAAAGG
>DUOU01000036.1 GCA_012838685.1 Bacteroidota bacterium
ATCTGTCGTTTTCGTTTTTTTCGAACACTATATTGATATCCATCGACACAATAACATCAATAATTCCTTTTGCCGGATTGTATTTCATGGGAGAGATTGATAGCGCGGCGAGTGTTTTGCCTCTTGACTTTCCGATTGTCTCCAGGCTTACAGTGTCAAAACCGACAAAAAAATCTTTTCTGTACAGCCTCTTGTTGATTTTGAAGGGTTGTTGTTCGGTTTCGCTTTTTGATAGGCTTTCCTGTGATGGGAAAAGAGCTGATTTTATCCCTTTTTCCCGCAACAAAATCCTTTTTGATACCACATTGCCAATCTTAACGGTATATTCGTGATCCTCGGGAATCACAATAATTCTGTTCCATACAGGCAGTTGGGGTTCACCAATACTTTCGGAAGCGATATGATCAGGAAGAATGATCCTGAAATATTTGTTGTCGTAGCCGGACAGCTCTTCAATCTCCATACTGGCAATTGAATATCCAATGGAGAGGTTGTATCCGTCGGCCGATACAGATATGTTGTCCTTAGGATCGCCCAAGGGAATAAAATAACTATCAGCTATCTGTCCGAAACTTGAAATAACGGAAAAAAGAGCTGAACCGATTAAAGCCGCTATTTTATTGCCCAAAAACATAGAACTATCCTAAACAGTTCCTTACCCGATTCTAATGGGCAAGATAGATATATTTTCAGGATAATACTTAATGCGAATATTTTTATTTGCGTTATCCGATAAGATTTGTAATTTTAAGACATTGAAAATGAGATTCTAAAATCCATTTTGTTGTTATTATTCAATTGGTTAACATGCATTGTTGTTAACAAATAGGGGATGTGTTTGATGAGAAAAGCTGTTTTTATAATATTGTTTTCGATCTTCTCCATGTTCGTATCGGCACAGGTCAACGAGTATGGAGTTCCTTTCGTGGAACATTATTCTACCCAGATTACCGGTGGTTCCGAGCAATATTGGTGTATTACAAAAGATGTGTTCGGAAACCTGTGGATGGGGAATCATGATAGGGGTGTGGTTAAATATGATGGTACTAAATGGATCAATATTCCTGTAAAGGATAATCCAAGGATGTTTGACCTTAAATCCGACGATAGAGGCGTAATATTTGTCGCTGCCGCTTTTGAGTTTGGATATATACAACCGGGGGAAAAAGGAGGTTATGAGTATCTCTCTCTGGCTGAAAGGGTCGACACCAGTTCCAATATTATGTATGTTTACAAGATTGTAATTGACGATGGTATCGTTAACTACCTCTCTCCCCGTACCATATTCAGATATCATATTGAAAACGATTCCTTGTCGTCTGTTGATCTTGGCGCGATGGGGATAAGGGATGCCAACAGGCTGGTCGCTATCGGCGATAAGATGATTCTGGCCGATCAAGGTTCAGGGCTATACGAGTTTGATGGTGAAAATGTCCGCCTGCTGCCCAATGCTGAAAATCTAAAGGGAAAGTTCATCACCGAACTGCTTCCTTATGATACTGATAATGTTCTGATTACACCTTATGGCGAAGAGGTGTTTTTATATAATATGAGGACAGGAGAGATCAACAATGCATTTGTAAGCAATTCCCTTAATACAAAATTCGCTGAGGAGGGGGTATACGCGGCAACAATGATATCAGACAGTCAATATGCCATTAGCACCACAATCGGGGGAGTAAGTATAGTTGATCATAATGGTGAGCTTGTCCAGTACCTCAATGTTTCCAATAACTCACTTATGGACAACTCCGGGTGCGCGATCTATTGCGATTACGCCAATGAGTCCGAATTATGGGTCGCCACATATGGTTATATAACAAAAGTCGCTTTCAATATTCCTGTTACTAAGTTTGATCTGGGTTATAACATTAATGAGATAGGTGAATTTAATGGCGATATAATCTTATCTACTGATGCCGGAATTGTCAAAATGTATGTAGATGAATCTGGTGAGGCAAAATTCAGCGATATAGTTCCCGGAACCAGTGGACAAATTTTTCCAATCCAGGTATTTGAAACCCGTGAGGGAACATATCTTCTGGCGGGCGGTCTGAACGGGGTAATGCAGATCGATAAAAATTACAGGGTAAAGTTATTGAGCGATAATGTTGTTGGCACCCCCAACAATGAGGGATTAAGTTTCTTTTCGCGCAAAATTTTGCCCTCCGCCATCAATCCTGACGTGGTATACTTTGGAAATGACCCCAGTGGAGTGGTGGCTCTAAGGTACCAAAATGGTATTTGGCATTATATTTCCAGTTTATCAGGCCTTATGAGCGGAGTAGTGTCCGGATTGATTGAAAACGATGATGGTTCGCTCTGGGTGACAACTACCGATCCTTTTTCGGTTTTAAAGATAGAAAATCCGTTGTCGGCCAAGGAAGATGTGGAGATAATTCCTTATGGCACGGACAAAGGTTTGCCAGATGTCAGATTGTTATCGGTCAGTAGGCTGGGCGACGATATTTACGTAACTACCTCAATAGGCCTGTTTCGGTACGATCCTTTATCCGATAGCTTTGTAAGCGACAACTCGTTGACAGGCGGTTTTTCTGAAGGTGTATATACTCAGAATATATTCAGGGATCATGAAGGAGACTTGTGGTTCAGTGGTCTGGACGACACCTATTTTGATATGATATTCCGTAAAGAGCAGGATACGGTTATGGGATATGGCGGCGTGTTGAGACTACTCCCCAATGCCCCTACCCTTGGATCGCTGGTTCGCGATGACAGGGTTTATCTTACAAAAACCAAAACAGTTGCTGTAATCGATAAGAAGAGCATAAAGGAAGAGAGTTCGGATGTGAACACCTATTTTACATTAATTGTTTTTGGTTCTGACACGATAATGTACGACAATTTTCATAGCGATATTGACGAAACAAGAAGGATTCCGATGTTGAAAAGTATGGAATTGTCCGTTCCTGAATACAAATACGATCAGAATAAAATAACGTTTGGATGGACAACTCCCTATTTTGTCAAGGAGTTTTATACGGAATACAGTTTTATACTGGAGGGCTATGACACCGAATGGTCGGATTGGGAGTCAGTATCTTTTGGATATAATTTTGAAGATATTTTCGCTTACTACGCCAACAAACAGTATGAAAACCTGCCTCATGGCCGTTATACCTTCAGGGTGAGGACCCGAACCATAACAGGAGTTGAAACGGAGGGTATGAGTTATCAGTTCATAATTCTGAAACCCTGGTACCTTACCACTGTGGCAATTATGTTGTGGATAGTGATAATTGGGGGCATAATAATGGCAATAATAGCTATATATACCAAAAGGCTTAAGGATGAGAATATCCGGCTTGAAGGTATCGTGGCCGAAAGAACAGCGGTAGTAGTAAGACAAAAAGAGGAACTGGAATCAAGCATACATTACGCCAGTAGGATACAATTCGCTCTATTGCCTTCAAAGACAATACTTGACGAGAATATTAAGGATAACTTTATCTTGTTCAGACCAAGGGATATTGTTTCAGGTGACTATTACTGGATGTCGAAAAGATGGGAGAGGCTGTATGTTGTGGCGGCCGACTGTACCGGTCATGGCGTGCCGGGAGCATTTATGAGCCTGTTGGGAATATCTTTTCTTGAAGAGATTGTAAGAAGGAATGAAGCCCCCCCGGCCAACGTGGTATTGGATAAATTAAGGCTACACGTTGTAGAGTCTCTTAAGCAGGTCGGAAAAGACGATAATGAATCCAAGGATGGTATTGACCTGGGTTTGCTGGTATTCGATTTCGAGAACAAAAAAGTTGAGTTCTCGGGAGCTTATAACCCTTGTTACAGGGTAAGAGAGATGACTGCCGAGGAGTTGGAAAATCCTGATATTGTCCCGGAAGATTCGATGAATAACGGGAAGTATATAATGAACACGCTAGAAGCGAATAAAATGCCTATAGGAATATCCTTGAGAATGGAGGAGAATTTCAATATTCATATAGAAGATATGGAGCCCGGCGTTACTTATTATATGTCTTCCGATGGATATATCGACCAGTTTGGCGGAGCAGATGGCAAAAAGTTTATGAAGAAAAATTTCAGGAAACTGTTGCTTGATATCCAGGATTATCCGATGAAAGAACAGAGAGATATTTTGGAGCAAAGATTGATCGATTGGATGGGACCCATTGCCCAGATCGATGATATTATTGTTCTGGGAGTCAAAACAGTTGTTTAAATAGTTTAAATATATTTTGCCATGGTAAAAAAACTTATTATAAGGATATTGATATTTTTGCCTATGATAGCATCAATTCCATCTTTCGCGCAGGAGAATCCCAAGTTTGATGTTGTACCAACATCCCTGGGAAATCTGGAAATGCACTTTATAGGCCATGGAACCTTGATGTTCAAGATAAAAGGCATTGTGGTGCATATCGATCCGGTAAGTATGTACGCCGATTATGCCGCCCTCCCCAAGGCGGATATGATAGTGGTATCCCATGAGCATGGTGACCATCTCGATCCCAAAGCTTTGGAAGCCATTAAAAAAGATGAAACCCTGTTTTATTCTACCGAGACGGTTGCTCAGAGCCAAACTTGGGCTAAAGTTGTCAAAGCCGGCGATAAAGTAAGCTACAGGGATATTTTTTCAGTCGATATTGTTCCCGCTTACAATATCCAAAACGTTCGTGCGCCCGGTCAGCCTTATCATCCCCAGGGCAGCGGCGTAGGATTTGTTTTTAATTTTGGAGATACACGGGTTTATGTGGCCGGTGATACCGAAGACATACCCGAGATGAGGGCACTGAAGGAGATTGATATTGCTTTTCTGCCTATGAACCTTCCCTATACTATGACACCTGAGATGGTAGCCAATGCGGCCAGGGCATTTAAACCGAAAATACTTTATCCCTATCACTTTGGCAATACCGATACAAATGAGTTGGAAGAATTATTGAAAGGTTCAGGTATAGAGGTTAGGATAAGGGACTTACAATAAGGAGTTGGTTATAGGCAAGCGCCACACATAAGATACTCCAAATATTGTGGGGGAACCAATAAAGTAATCGGTTTAATTCCTGTTGGACTCCAACCTTTCGGATATCAGTTTCATCAACTCTTCATAAGAATCTACTACAGGGAGTTGGGGAAACTCCTCCATCACCCGTTGGGGTGGCCTGAAAAGAATGCCTAAATCGGCTTTCAACAACATTTCAGTATCGTTATAGGAATCTCCGATCGCGATGACTTTATAATTCAGTCCCTGCAAAGACTCCACCACCCTTCTTTTCCCGTTGGGTTGACGCAGGTTGTAATCTATAATATTTCCCTTTTGATCAATTGTAAGGTTATGGCAGAAAAGGGTTGGCCTTCCCAACTTCTCCATCAAAGGGTCAGCAAACTCGGCGAATGTATCCGAAACAATGATCAATTGTGTCGTTCTTCTGAGCCAGTCTATATACTCTTTCGCCCCATCCAGCGGATCTATTTTTGAAATTACGTTTTGTATGTCGAATATGGTAAGATTATTCTCTTTCAGGATCTTTAGTCTTCGCTTCATCAAAACGTCGTAATCGCTTATATCTCTCGTTGTTAGCTTAAGTTCTTCAATACCCGTATGTTTTGAGACATTAATCCATATTTCCGGAACAAAAACACCCTCTAGATCGGAACAAACAATATACATGGTTGAATTAATTTATCGTATAAATTATCAAGTATTCCCTTTTCGGAACAGTTTCAGTTTTTAACTATAAAATCTTTTAGTGCCTGGTAATCGTTCTCCATATTGGTGAGGTATTCAGGCTTGTTATCCAGGCCTTTAAGTGACATTGGAATATCAGGGGCCAATCCCAATAGTTTAATTATCTCCTCTTTGAACTTGAAGGGGTGGGCGGTTTCAAGAGAGACCATCAATTTGTCGTCTGTCAGGTCGGTACCGACACTGTCGGTCAATCCTTTCCATGCCACGGCGCCATGGGGCTCAAGTATGGTCTTGTATCTATTGTAAACATTTTTTATTGTCTCTTTTGTCTCCTTGTCACTTATACTCAGGGCG